>NZ_JBRREH010000021.1:0-54876 GCF_056760175.1 Stenotrophomonas sp. STEN021
CCTCCACTCGCGCCGCCGCCTCGCCGCGCGCGTGGCGGCCTCCGCCTCTGCTCCCCGCGCGCTGCTCCCCCCCCCGCCCCCCCGCGCCCGCGCCGCGCCCCCCCCCCCCCCCCACTACATGGTTGGATTCTGCATACGGCCCCTGTCGAGCATGGCTCGGCACTACGGTTACGAACGAGTCAGTTCACCCAGCATTTCCCAGGATTTGAGTCCACGACCGCCAAGGTGATGCAGCAGTACGGCGCGCATCTGCAGGCGCAGACTGGCGACGTCAGCGCTGTTCGGCATCCGGTCTTCGGCCAGCGCCAGCAGCGCGGTGCCGGTTGCCAGCACACGCCGCTCGTTGTTGCCACGCTCGCTGAGCAGTCGAAGCGCACCCTGCAACGGGTCCAGCCGATAGCGTGCCGCCGGATCGATAGGCTCGCCGTCACCGCCACAACTCCAGTCGAAGCCAAAGCCCAATGCGTCGAGCAGGTCACGCTCGAAGCGCCGCAGCGACCATGCCAACCCTTCCGCCTGATCCAACTGCCCGCGCAACTCACCGTAAGCCACATACAACTCGGGCAGCGGGTCCTGCCGCGGCGTCAGCCGCATCACCAGTTCGTTGATGTAGAAGCCGGCCAGCATCGCGGGGCCGTGCAACCTTGGGGCCACGTCCTGGCTTTCGGCGCGGCGCAGTTGCGCCAACTCACCGGTTTGCTGCGCGTCAAAACGAATCGCCTGCAGCGGCTGCAAGGCGGCGCGCAGCGCCTGCTTCTTCGACCCTTGCACGCCGCGTGCAAGCAGACCCAAACGGCCGTGCTCCAGACTCAGCACCTCGACCAGCAAGCTGGTTTCGCGCCAAGGCCGGGCATGCAGCACGTAAGCGGGCTGGTCTTCGATGCGCATCTCAAGGCCGGGAGTCGGAAATGGAGAATCGGGAGTCGGAGCAGCCCTTCAACTTGAACCAGCCGGCTTCCTGCAGACGCCCTCGCGGGAGGCCGTTGCTACGAAAGTGCGGCGTCGCAGCGTCGGCCTTCATCGCGCAACCTGACCTGTCACATCGCCAGCCAACGGACGGGATCGCAAGTTGCAGCAGAACCAGGCAGCTTCCCTTCCCGATTCGCCACTCCCGGTTCCCGGAGCAAACCTTACTGCTCGCCGTACCCAAAGGCCTTCAGCGCAGCCTCGTCATCGGACCAGCCTTCACGTACGCGCACCCAGGTTTCCAGGAATACCTTGGCACCGAACAGGCGCTCCATCTGCAGACGCGCCTTGGCACCGATTTCCTTCAAGCGGGTACCCCCCTTGCCAATGACAATCGCCTTCTGGCCTTCGCGCTCGACCCAGATCACCGCGCCGATACGCAGCAGCGCACCGTCTTCGGCGAAGCGTTCGATTTCCACGGTGGTGGCGTACGGCAGCTCTTCGCCAAGCTGGCGCATCAACTGCTCGCGGACCAGTTCGCCGGCGAGGAAACGCTGGCTGCGGTCGGTGATCTCGTCTTCGCCGAACATCGGCGGGCCTTCCGGTACCAGCCCGATCAGATCGCGCACCAGCGCATCCAGGCCATTGCGCTTCAGCGCCGAGATCGGATGTACGGCGGCGAATTCACGACCAACGGTGATCTCCTGCAGGAACGGCAGCAGCGCACCCTTGTCCTTCATCCGGTCAACCTTGTTGACGATCAACACCACCGGTACGCCTGCATCGCTCAGCACGTTGAACGCGAGGGTGTCTTCTTCGTCCCAGCGACCGGCTTCGATCACCAGCAGGCCAACATCCACACCTTCCAGCGAGGCACGCGCGGCGCGGTTCATCACCCGGTTCATCGCGCGCTTCTGCTGGCGATGCAGGCCGGGGGTATCAACCAGCACCAGCTGGCCTTCCGGGTAGGTGGCGATGCCGAGCAGACGGTGGCGGGTGGTCTGCGGACGGTTGGAGACAATGCTGACCTTGGCGCCGACCAGGGCGTTGGTCAGGGTCGACTTGCCAACGTTGGGGCGGCCAATGACCGCGACGCTGCCACAGCGATGAGAGGAGGTGTCGTTCACTTGGAATCCAATTGCTCTATTGCGGCGGCTGCCGCCTGTTGTTCGGCCAGCCGTCGCGAAGTGCCTTCGCCTTCGGTACTTACGGCGGGGTCAGCCACGCAACAGCGCACATGGAAGTGCTTGGCGTGGTCGTCGCCGGTCTCCGATACCAGCTCGTATACCGGCAGGGTCTTCTGCCGGGCCTGCAACCATTCCTGCAGGCGGGTCTTGGGGTCTTTCTCGGGCTTGCCCACCGGCACCGCCGACAGCGACGCCTCGAACCACGGCATTATCCGCTCGCGGCAGGCTTCGAAACCGGCGTCCAGATAAATGGCGGCAACCACGGCCTCAAAAGTGTCGGCGAGGATGGAGTCGCGGCGATGGCCGCCTGATTTCATCTCACCCGGGCCCAGCGTCAAACGCTCGCCCAGCTCCAGCGTACGCGCAATCACCGCCAATGCCGCCTCGCAAACCAAGGCCGAGCGGGCACGCGTGAGCGCGCCCTCGTCAGCCTTGGGCCAGCGTGTGAAAAGCGCTTCGGCGATCAACATGTTGACGATGCTGTCGCCAAGGAACTCCAGGCGCTCGTTATGCGGCGCGCCGGCACTGCGATGGGTCAGGGCCTGCTTCAGCAAACCCTGATCCTTGAATGAGTGACCGATCAGATCACCCCGTTGGAACGTTCTATTCACTACCGGTCCGCTTCAGATCCTGGGACGCATTGAACTTGCCAACCACATCGAGGTTGCCGATGATTTCGCGCCGCACTTCATAGCTGACGATCATGCGCAAACCGCCATCAGTGCGCTCGATCTTCAGATCAGCCGGCTTCACGTCGTCGGCGTAGTTCATGTCCATACGCTTGAAGAACAACTCCTGCACCTTGCTCGGATCGAGACTGCCGGAGCCTGGCTCCGCGGCGATACTCTTGAGCGCCGAGCGTACGGAGTAATACTCCTGATACATCGGGAACAGCTTCATACCGATAAACAGCGCGAAACCCACCACCGCCAACACCACGAGGAACGAGGTCAGCGTCATACCTGCTTGCTTGTGCTTCATTGCGATCTCCCCAGAAACGCGTTGTCCACTCACTGAATGCCCGCCCCGATACGCGACGGTTCGAAACTACCCTTGCAGAACCAGCCTTCACAGTTCAACCAGATCAGGAACGCCTTGCCTCGCAGATTCTCTTCCGGCAGAAAGTGGGTCTGGGTCCAGAAGCGACTGTCCTCGCTGTTGTCGCGATTGTCACCCATCACGAAATAGTGACCCTCCGGCACCACCCAGTCACCCTGCCCGCGCGGGTCGGCACGGCCCAGCAGTTCGAGCACGGTGTGGCTGCGGCCTGGCAACTGCTCGGTCAGCAGCGAGGCGCCGGTCATTTCCGCGCCCGGGCCCTTGCCGATGTATTCGCCGCGGTCTTCGTAGACCATCGGCACACCATTGATGGACAAGGTGTCGCCATGGAAGCCGATGCGGTCACCCGGCAGGCCGATCACCCGCTTGATCCAGTTCTGGTCCGGTGCGTGCGGCGGCTTGAACACGACCACGTCACCGCGCTTGGGCTCAGCCACCGGAATGATCTTGGTATTGGTGATCGGCAGGCGGAAGCCGTAGGAGAACTTGTTGACCAGGATGAAATCGCCGATCAGCAGGTTGGGCATCATCGAGCTGGACGGGATCTTGTACGGCTCAGCCACGAAGCTGCGCAGGATCAACACCACCGCCAGCACCGGGAAGAACGCGCGTGAGTAATCCACCACCGCCGGCTCTTCGCTGTCCAGCAGACTGGCCTTCTCGGCACGGCGCTTGCGCAGGTACAGCTTGTCCAGCAGCAACACCAGGCCCGAGCCCAGGGTCAGCACTACCAGGATGATTTCAAACCATTTCATTCATGTTCCTTCGGAATGAGATTCGGGATTCGGGATTGGGGATTCGCAGCAGCCAGAGCAGATGCTGCTCCTTCCAATCCCGAATCCCAACTCCCAAATCACTGTTACTTGTCCATCTGCAGCACAGCGAGGAAGGCTTCCTGTGGGATCTCCACACGGCCCACCTGCTTCATGCGCTTCTTGCCTTCCTTCTGCTTTTCCAACAGCTTCTTCTTACGCGAAACGTCGCCACCATAGCACTTGGCCAGCACGTTCTTGCGCATGGCCTTGACCGTGGTACGGGCGATGATCTGCGCGCCGATCGCGGCCTGGATGGCCACGTCGAACATCTGCCGGGGAATCAGGTCCTTCATCTTCTCGCACAGCTCGCGGCCACGGCGATCGGCGTGGCTGCGGTGGGCGATCAGCGACAGGGCGTCAACCTTGTCACCGTTGATCAGCACGTCCAGGCGCACGAACGGGCCGGCCTCGAAGCGCACGAAGTGGTATTCCAGCGAGGCGTAGCCACGGCTGACCGACTTGAGCTTGTCGAAGAAATCCAGCACCACTTCGGCCATCGGCAGCTCATAGCTGATCTGCACCTGGCTGCCCATGTAGTTGATGCCGATCTGGGTGCCGCGCTTTTCTTCACACAGCTTGATGATGCTGCCGATGTATTCCTCGGGGGTGAGGATGTTGGCGCGGATGATCGGCTCGCGGATCTCTTCGACCTGGTTGACCGGCGGCAGCTTGGCCGGGTTGTCCATCATCACGATGGTGCCGTCGCTCTTGAGCACCTCGTAGATCACCGTCGGTGCGGTGCTGATCAGGTCGAGGTTGTACTCGCGCTCCAGGCGTTCCTGCACGATTTCCATGTGCAGCATGCCGAGGAAGCCGCAACGGAAGCCGAAGCCCATCGCCTCGGAACTTTCCGGCTCGAAGCGCAGCGCGGCGTCGTTCAGGCGCAGCTTGTCGAGCGCTTCGCGCAGGTCCGGGTAGTCCTCGGCATCGACCGGGAACAGGCCAGCGAACACGCGCGGCTGCATTTCCTGGAAGCCGGGCAGCGGCTCGGAAGCCGGATCGGCCTGCAGGGTCAGGGTGTCGCCGACCGGCGCACCGTGCACGTCCTTGATGCTGGCGTTGATCCAGCCCACTTCACCGGCACGCAGCGCAGGCATTTCCTTGCGCTTGGGGGTGAAGACGCCGACCTTGTCGACCAGATGCCAACGGCCGGTGGACATGACCTGGATCTTGTCGCCGGCCTTGATCTGGCCCTGCATCACGCGCACCAGCGAGACCACGCCCAGGTAATTGTCGAACCAGGAATCGATGATCAGCGCCTGCAGCTTGTCGCTGCCACGGTCGGCCGGCGGCGGGATGCGGTGCACGATGGCTTCCAGCACCTCCTCCATGTTCAGGCCGGTCTTGGCGCTGACCGCAACCGCGTCGGAGGCATCGATGCCGATCACGGCCTCGATCTCGGCCTTGGCACGGTCGATATCGGCGGTCGGCAGGTCGATCTTGTTCAGCACCGGCACCACTTCCAGGCCCTGTTCGATGGCCGTGTAGCAGTTGGCAACCGACTGCGCTTCCACGCCCTGGGCCGCATCGACCACCAGCAGCGCGCCTTCGCAGGCGGCCAGCGAGCGGCTGACTTCATAGGAGAAGTCGACGTGGCCGGGGGTATCGATGAAGTTCAGGAAGTAGGTCTGGCCGTTGCGGGCCGTATACGGCACCGACACCGACTGCGACTTGATCGTGATGCCACGCTCGCGCTCGATCGGGTTGTTGTCCAGGACCTGCGCTTCCATTTCGCGCGCGGTCAAGCCGCCACACAACTGGATGATGCGGTCGGCCAGGGTGGACTTACCGTGGTCAACGTGGGCAATGATGGAGAAGTTGCGGATCATCCGCATCGAATCATGTGACATAGGTGGCGGCGGCGGCGCTGCGTCGTCAGGATAACGGGCCATTATCGCATGCCGGAGCCAAGCCCCGCACAGGGTTTGGCCGGCAGCTGAACGAAAGGAGCCGCCCGAAGGCGGCTCCCGTTGCTATCGCAAGGTCTGGCGGGCTTATTCGCCAGCGCGGACCGGGACGAAGGCGCTGTTGGCGCCGGCGCGGACCAGCAACATGACCACGTCCCCCTTCTTGTAGCCGGCCAGCTCCCGGTTCAGGGCGGCAACGCTGCCCACCGGGGCGCGCCCGACCTGCAGCACCACCATGCCCGGGGCCAGACGCGCCTCGCGGCCAGACTGGCTGTTGACGCCGGTGATGCGCACGCCCTCGCCCGACTCCAGGCCAAGCTGACGACGCTCGGCGGCAGTCAGATCGACCACTTCCAGCCCCAGCAAGGCATTGGCGCCGGCCTGCGGCTTGGCCTCATCGCCAGCGGCAGCAGTGTTACCCGGGCGCGCAGCGTCCTCAGCCAGCTCGCTCAGGGTGACGGTGATATCGCGTGGCTTGCCGTCACGCAGGATGCTCATCCGCACCTTGCTGCCCGGCGGCATCGCGCCAATCATCGGCGGCAGCTCGCTGGAGGTATTGATCTCGGTGCCATTGACCGCACGGATCACATCGCCCACCTCGATACCTGCCTTGGCCGCCGCGCTGTCGGGCACCATCTGGTTGACCAGCGCGCCACGGCTGTCAGGCAGCTTGAAGCCCTGCGCGATATCGCTGGTCACCTCGCCGACCATCACGCCCAACTGGCCACGACTGACCTTGCCGGTCTTCTTGATCTGTTCGACCGCATTCATCGCCAGATCGATCGGGATCGCGAAGCTGATGCCCATGTAGCCGCCGGAGGCGGAGAAGATCTGCGAATTGATGCCGACCACCTCTCCGCGCGTATTCAGCAAGGGGCCACCGGAGTTGCCCTGGTTGATCGCCACGTCGGTCTGGATGAAGGGCACATAGCGCTGCTCGTTACCACCGGTATTGCGGCCAAGCGCACTGACGATGCCGGCAGTAACGGAGTGATCCAGGCCGAACGGCGAACCGATCGCCACCACCCACTGGCCCGGCTTGAGCGTATTGGAGTCGCCCACACGCACGGTCGGCAGGTTCTTACCCTCAACCTTCAACAGCGCCACGTCGTACTGGGCATCGCTGCCGACCACCTTGGCGGTGAACTCGCGGCGATCACTCAAGGTGATCTTGACCGACTCGGCACCGTCGATGACGTGGTGGTTGGTCAGCACATAGCCGTCATTGGAGATGATGAAGCCCGAGCCCATGCTGCGGCCACGCGGACCACTGTCCGGTCCCTGCTGGCCCGGCCCCGGCATCTGGAAATCCGGACCGAAGAAGCGGCGGAAGAACTCCGGCATCTGGTCCATGTCCGGGCCCTGCTGGGCAGCGCGCGGATTGCGGCGCGCGCCGATCACGGTATCGACCTTGACCACACCCGGGCCGACCTGATCGACCAGTTGGGTGAAGTCAGGCAAACCCTGCACCAGCTGCGGCGCGGGGGCGGCACGGGCAGTGGTCGCCTGCGCGGCGGGCGCATCCGGTGCCGGGCTCTGCGCACAGGCCACCAACGGCAGGGTCATCGCCAGCAGGCCAAACACCTTGTTTTGGATACGAGGGGTCATCAGCTTCGAGCCTCCAATTCAGTCAAAGCGGGAAAGAACAGCCAAGCCCGGTACGCCCAATCACAGCGCACAAACCTGGAATCCGGGGAAAACCGGCCGCCCAGAGGCGGACGACCGGCAAACAACACTTACTGACGCGGCAACAGCCTGCGCGACTCGGCATCGTCGGTACTTTGTGCCGGCATGCGCGGTTCAAACGGGTAGAACGTCGCCCCACCCTGCTCCTGTGCCGGGAAACTTGCGTTAAGCGCCCCCTGCGACAGCGATGGTGCCACGGTCGAACGTGGCCATGGCCGCGCATGCAGCACACCGTTGCCGGTGGCGAACGGGTCCTGACGCAACGCCGGCGTTGCCGGCAGTACCGGCGCGGAGGCAATTGCCCGCTGCGGCTCGGTCATGCGCGCAGTACCAGCGCGTGCCGCCTGCTGGGTGCGGGTCGCACTGCCGCGACGGGCAGTGGCGTCCTGGCGACGGGTCACGGCTGCGGCAACCGCCGGTGCGGCCGCAACCAGACCGGCGACATTACCGGCATCAGCCGCGGTAGGAGCCGAAGGCTGCACAGGTGCCGGGGCAACTTCCGCCGTGGTCGCGATGACCGGCGTGGGCGCACTGGTTTCCGGCAGCTGTTCGCGGGCCATGAACAAGGCCACCGCAGCCACCGAGGCAGCCAGGGCGGCACCGCCGCCCCAACGCCGCCAACCTGTCCGCGCGGCACGTTGCGGCGCACGTTGTACTGCGGTCGCGGCCACAAGCGGCCCGTTCTGCAACGCATCCGCGTCCACGGCCTGACGCACGCGCGCACTGAAATCCAGGGGCGCCGGTGCGCAGGCCTGGCCGCGCATCACGTCACCCACTACCTGCCAGCGCTCCTGGCAGGCTGAAAGCTCACTGTCGTGCTCCAAGCGGCGCAGCATGAAGCGCGCCTCATCGGCAGCCAGCTCGCCATCCACCAGCGCCGACAACTGCTGGCGGTAGTGCAGTTCAAATTTGTCCGGCGCAGCACCGGCTGACACCGGGTTACGGTCTTGCGGGTTCATACGCGACTCCGTTCACGGGTAGCGCTGGGGGTATCCAGCAAGGGACGCAGCTGTGTGTCGATGGCCTCGCGGGCACGGAAGATCCGCGACCGCACCGTACCGATCGGGCATCCCATTTTCTGCGCGATATCCTCGTAACTCATGCCTTCCACCTCTCGCAACGTAATGGCTGAGCGCAGCTCTTCGGGCAACGCATCAACCGCCTTCATCACGGTCTGTTCCAGTTCCTGGCGCATCAACTCACGCTCCGGCGTGTCGTTGTCGCGCAAGCGGACCCCACTGTCGAACTGCTCGGCGTCACCGATCTCGATGTCGTCGGTGGGGGGGCGCCGGTTGTGTGCTGCCAAGTAGTTTTTTGCGGTATTCACTGCGATCCGATGCAACCAGGTATAGAACTGGGCGTCGCCACGGAAATTCCCGAGCGCACGGTAAGCGCGCACGAAAGTGTCCTGGGCCACGTCCTGACATTCACTCCAGTCGGCGATGTAGCGCCCGATCAACGCAATGATCCGATGCTGGTACTTGCGTACCAACACATCGAACGCTGCGCTTTCGCCGCGCTGCACACGCCGGACCAGCTCCAGGTCCAGCTCCTGCGGTGTTTCAACCTCGGCCATAACGGGCCGCACTCCTGTCAGCCCAACCGACGTCGGGCAATAAGACCGCTGTTCGCGGCAAAAGTTCAGCACCCTGTCCCAGCGGCACCGCACCAGCTTTTAACTCCCGTTCGGCTAACCTGCAGGGGCGCTGACCAGATAAGCCCAACACAATTCCAGACATTGGGATTTGACGGCAGGGAAACAACCTCTGGATCATAGCGGTCTTCTCCATACACAACCGGATGGAACGTCCCATGCTCTCAGGCTTCGACGGGCTCCGCTTCAATCATTGGCAAACCGAGCTGCGCGAGGATGGCGTGGCAGTGCTCAGCCTCGACCGCAAGGACAGCCCGGTCAATGCCATGTCGCAGGACGTGCTGCTGGAACTGGGCGATATCGTCGAGCGGCTGGCCATCGACCCGCCCAAGGGCGTGGTGGTGCGCTCGACCAAGGCGGCCGGCTTCATCGCCGGTGCCGACCTGAAGGAATTCCAGGAGTTCGACCGCCGCGGCACCGTCAATGACGCCATCCGCCGCGGCCAGAGCGTCTACCAGAAGCTGGCCGAGCTGCCCTGCCCGACCGTTGCCGCCATCCACGGCCACTGCCTGGGCGGCGGCACCGAGCTGGCGCTGGCCTGCCGCTACCGCGTGGCCTCCAACGATCAATCCACCCGTATCGGCCTGCCCGAGACCCAGTTGGGCATCTTCCCGGGCTGGGGCGGCAGTGCACGCCTGCCACAGCTGGTCGGTGCGCCGGCGGCGATGGACATGATGCTGACCGGCCGAACCCTGTCGGCCTCGGCCGCGCGTGCTATCGGCCTGGTCGACAAGGTCGCCGCCCCGGCGGTGCTGGTCGATGCGGCCGTCGCCTTGCTGCAGACCGGCGTGACCCGCCCGTTCAAGCAACGCGCCACCGCCTGGGCCACCAATACCTTCCTGGCCCGCAAGATCCTCGCCCCGCAGATGGCCAAGCAGGTCGCACGCAAGGCCAAGAAGGACCAGTACCCGGCACCCTACGCGCTGATCAGCACCTGGGAGCGCACCGGCGGCAGCCCGATCCAGAAGCGCCTGGATGCCGAGCGTCGTGCGGTGGTCAAGCTGGCCAGCAGCCCGACCGCGCGCAACCTGATCCGCATCTTCTTCCTGACCGAACGGCTCAAGGGCCTGGGCGGCAAGGATTCGGGCATCAAGCATGTGCACGTGGTCGGTGCCGGCGTGATGGGCGGCGACATCGCGGCTTGGGCGGCGTACAAGGGCTTCAACGTGACCCTGCAGGACCGCGAGCAGCGCTTCATCGACCCGGCCATGACCCGCGCGCAGGCGCTGTTCGACAAGAAGGTGCGCGATGAGAGCAAGCGCCCGGAAGTGGCCGCACGACTGAAGGCCGATCTGGCCGGTGACGGCGTGGCGCAGGCCGATCTGGTGATCGAAGCCATCATCGAGAACCCGGAAGCCAAGCGTGCGCTATACCAGACGCTGGAGCCGAAGATGAAGGCCGATGCGCTGCTGACCACCAATACCTCCTCGATCCCGCTGGTCGAGCTGCGTGACCACATCCAACGCCCGGCGCAGTTTGCCGGTCTGCACTACTTCAACCCGGTCGCGCAGATGCCGCTGGTGGAGATCATCCACCACGACGGCATGGCGCCGGAGACCGAGAAGCGTCTGGCTGCGTTCTGCAAGGCGCTGGGCAAATTCCCGGTGCCGGTGGCCGGCACGCCTGGCTTCCTGGTCAACCGCGTGCTGTTCCCGTACATGTTGGAAGCCGCCACCGCCTATGCCGAAGGCATTCCCGGTCCGGTAATCGACAAGGCTGCGGTCAAGTTCGGCATGCCGATGGGCCCCATCGAGCTGCTGGATACGGTCGGTCTGGACGTGGCTGCAGGTGTCGGCAAGGAGCTGGCACCGTTCCTCGGCCTGCAGATCCCGGCCGCACTGGCTACCGTCGAGCCGAACAAGCGCGGCAAGAAGGACGGCCAGGGCATCTACAAGTGGGAGAACGGCCGTGCGGTAAAGCCGGAAGTTGCCAAGGACTACCAGGCGCCATCGGATCTGGAAGACCGCTTGATCCTGCCGTTGCTCAACGAGGCCGTGGCCTGCCTGCATGACGGCGTAGTAGCCGATGCCGATCTGCTCGATGCCGGGGTGATCTTCGGCACCGGTTTCGCCCCGTTCCGTGGCGGCCCGATCCAGCATATCCGTGCGACAGGCGTGGATGTGCTGGTTGAGAAGCTGAAGGCCTTGCAGGCACGCCATGGCGACCGCTTCGCACCGCGCAAGGGCTGGGAGATGCCGGAACTGCGTGAGCCGGTGGTTTGAGTTTTTGGCAGTTGATCGAATGAAAAAACGGAGCCGAAAGGCTCCGTTTTTTGTTGACTTCACGGCTGGGCGCGTTGCGCCCCTCCCTCTCCCCAACCCCTCTCCCGCAGGGGGAGAGGGGCTTTAAAAGCCAAAGTTGCAAGCATCGCTTCACCTCGCCGACGCCTAAGCCCCTCTCCCCCTGCGGGAGAGGGGTTGGGGAGAGGGGACGCGCGCGAAGCGCGCTGTCTAGCGGTGCACATGCCCATGGTGGCCTTGATCATCCGGCGCGTGCGCATGACCTTCATGATCATGGTCGTGGCCGTGGTCACCGCCACCCGCCTTCTTGTCGGCACAATCATCGCCACAGTGATCCGCTTCTACCTGCACCGTCACATGGTCGATATCAAACCGCTCATGCAGCAGATCGGCCAGTTGCCGACGCAATACATCCGGCGACTGGCCATCGTGCATCACCACATGCACAGTCAGGGCCGGCGTGCTCGATGCCAGCGCCCACACGTGCAGATCATGGATGCCGGCGACACCGGCATGCCCGCGTAGCGCCGCCTCGATATCAGCCAGCACCACGCCCTTGGGCACGCCTTCCAGCAGCACGTTGATCGCATCGCGCAGCAGCACCCAGGTACGTGGCAACACCCACAAACCAATCAGCACCGCCAGAATCGGATCAACCAAGGTCCAGCCAGTGAAGTGGATGATCACGCCAGCGACGATCACCGCCACCGAGCCGAGCATGTCGCTCCACACTTCCAGGTAGGCGCCCTTGACGTTCAGGCTCTCGCCGCTGCCGGCACTGAGCAGGCGCATGGCAATCAGATTCACCACCAAGCCAAATGCGGCAACCCACATCATGCCGGTGGAAGCAATCTCCTGCGGCTGCTGGAAGCGCTGCACGGCTTCAAACAGGATGTAGATGCCCACGCCGAACAACAGCAGGCCATTGGCCACCGCGCCCAGCGCTTCCAGCCGGGCATAGCCATAGGTGCGCCTGGCATCAGGTGGGCGTCGGCTCAGGCGCACGGCGGTCAGCGCGATCATCAGCCCGAGCGCATCGGTGGCCATATGCGCGGCATCGGACAGCAGCGCCAGGCTGTTGGTCCAGAACGCGCCGATGACCTCGACCACCAGATAGGCAGTGGTCAGCCCAAGCGCCCACCACAATGGCTTCTCGTGGCGGATCTCGCTGGGCAGATGGTTGTGGTCGTGACTCATGGTTGGCTCCTTTTGACGGGGCCAGCTTAGTCAGCCTGTGGCGGCGGAGACTATTACATCGCCGCCGCCCGGTTCAGTGATCAGCGCGGGCCGAGCACCGTCTGCATGTCATCGCCCTGCGGCATGCCCGAACGCATCTGCACCGTGCCGTCGGCGTCCTTGAACAGGATGCCCGGTGTGCCCTGGAAGCCCAGCTCCAGCATCAAGGCCTCATTGGCACGCAGCTTGGCCTGCACCGCCGCCGGCACCGTCGCCAGCGGCTTGATGCCGCCCTTGGCGAAATCACGCTCGTTCTGGATCAGCGCCTGCTCCGGCGAAGTCGCGCCCAGAATGGCAGCAGCCTTGTTGGCGCTGTCCTCGCGGATCACGCCCACCAGGATCTGCCGGATCTGCACCTTGCCTGCGGCCACCCAAGGCTGCGCCGCTTCCCAGAAGCGGTTGCAGTACGGGCAGTTCGGGTCGCTGAAGGAATAGATGACACGCGGCGCATCGGCCTTGCCATCGCGCACCCAATGGCTGGCTTCCACCTTGGCCCAGGCCTGCTGCCCCATCGGCCCGGACACCAGCTCCTTGAGCTTGGCGGCGCTGACGTCCTCACCCTTGGCGTTGACCAGGGTACCAACCACCGCGTACTCACCATCCTTGGACACATACACGCCCAGCGGACGCTGCCCGGCGACGCCGGCATAGCCGGTCAGGCCAACCGGCGTTTCGAACGTGCCCATGAATTCCACCCCCTGCGAACGCAGGGTCTTCACCACCGCCGGCTCATTGGCCGCAGCTGGCTTGGCCGCAGTAGCCACGGGGGCACTGGCAGTCTGTGCGCAGGCCAGCGGGGTCAGCGTCATGGCGGACAACAACAGCAACATCGAACGGGAACGCATCATCGTGTGTCTCTTTCAGGAAAGGGGTTATTGCATTTCGCGCAGGCGCGCTTCCAGGGTGGCGCGCGACAGCTCGCCCATATGCACATTGCGCAGCCTTCCATCGGCGCCAAAGAACAGCGTCGTTGGCAGGGCGCGGGCGCCGGTCTGCTGCATCACCCGCGATTCGGCATCCAGCAGTACATTGGTCAACAGCATGTTTTCAGCACGCAGATAATTGGCGACTTCATCACGGGTTTCGCCTTGATTGGCGAACACGAACTGCACCTGCGGGTGCGTCTGCTGCGCCTGTGCCAGCACCGGCATCTCGCGCCGGCACGGGCCACACCAGGTCGCCCACAGATTGATCACGGTTGGCTTGCCAGCGAAGGCGGCCAGCGGCGCAGGCTTGTCCTGCAGGTCAACCAGTACCGCGTCCGGCAACGGAATGGATGAGCGCTGCACTGCAAACAACGCCATGCCGCCGATTGCCCAGAACGCCGCACCCGCGACCAAACCCATCAACACCGGCTTGCGCAGGATGCGTTGGCGGGTCTTCCACATTGCATAGGCCGCTGCGACCAGCAGGCCTGTCCAGATCGAATAGCCACCGTCGCCCAGGCGAATGATGGACAGAGGCTGCGGCAGATAGTCGCCAGCGTGCAGCGCCACGTGCCCCAGACGTGCGCCAAGCAAACCCAGCAGAAACGCATCCAGCACCACCGCACCAGCGCGGCTGCGCATTCCATCGGCGGCAGGTGCCAATGCGCGCGCGAAGAACCAGCCAATCGCCAGCGCCAACAGGGCAACCAGCGCCATCAAGGGAAACGGACCTGCACTGATCATTCAGCCAATCCAACGCTACCCAGCACAAGCAAACTTGAACAAACAGTGAATTCAACTATCAACACAAAGTCCTCAAAATCCTGTTGTTGCTGCCGATAATGATCGGCTGCCTCTTGGCACTTTACCGATCGCACGCATGAATATCGCCCCCTCAACTTCGTCCGCCCCCGACACCGACAGCAGCGCCCTGGCCGATGCCTGGAAATCCAGCCTCGCTGCCGCAGGTGCCGATGCAAGCCAGATTCTGGCAGGCCTGGCCGAGGCTCATGCCGCCGAAATGGCCGCCCATTTTTACAAGGTCATGATGAACGACGCGCGCGCCTCGCGTTCGATGTCGCATGACCAGGTACGGGTACGCCTGCAACCGGCGATGCAGCGCTGGGTCAGGGATCTGCTGCGCGCCACGCCCGCCGACGTTGAACAGCTGATCGCCAACCAGCGCGTCATCGGTGATGTGCATGCACGCGTGGGCATTCCGGTGGATCTGGTTACCCGCGGGACCCGCGTACTGAAGCAACGCCTGTTCCAGTTGATCGGCGAGCAGGCCGGGCACGGCGAGGCCGCTCATGCCGCCATTGCCAGCCTCACCGCCTCGTTCGACATCGCACTGGAGGGTATGACACTGGCCTATTCCAATGCACGGGAACGTTCCTCACGTACGGATGCCGCGTATCGGCTGTTCTCGCTGGTACAGAATGTCAGCACCGAGCGCGAACGCCAGCGCGCATTGCTGCTGGATTGGGAAAACACCCTCCTCTACGCCCTGGCAGCGCAGGGCGACCTGGGCAGCTTCCAGACCTTGGCGCGTTCGGAGTTCGGCCTCTGGTTCAACCATAAAGGCATTCCGAGTTTTGGCGAGAGCTCCGAAACCCGCCAGATCAGCGGTTTGATCCATGACGTCGACCAGTTGCTGCAACACACCCTGCAGCAGGACAGCGACCCGGCAGCGCGCTCGGCGCAATTGCAGGACGTACGTTCCAAGGTCAGCCAGATCCGCACCCTGCTCGGCATGTTGTTCGAGCGCATCGGCGAACTCGATGCCGGCTGTGACGCCTTGACCAACCTGCTCAACCGCCGCTTCCTGCCTACCGTGCTGCGCCGTGAAATCGAGCTGGCCGAAAAGTCCGGCGACAGCTTTGGCGTGCTGCTGTTGGATCTGGATCACTTCAAGGCCATCAACGACGCGCATGGCCACGAGGCCGGTGACCGCGCCCTGCAGCATGTGGCCGGCATCCTCAGCCAGTTCACCCGTGGCAGCGACTATGTATTCCGCTACGGCGGGGAAGAATTCGTCGTTGTGCTGGTAGCGGTGGAAGAGCGCCAGGCCATGGTGATTGCCGATGGCCTGTGCCGACGCATCGTCGATACGCCCGTCACGTTGGCGGATGGTCAGCTGCTGCCGATCAGCGCCAGCATCGGCGTGGCTCTGTACGACGGTCACCCCGACTACGAGCGGGTGATGGCACGTGCCGACGCCGCCATGTACCAGGCCAAGAAACAGGGCCGTAACCGCGTGGTGCTGGGCAGCGATGCCCTTCCCACTGCACCGGGGCGCAGCGCATTGCGCCGCGACTGAGCTCGCCACCACCAACCGATAGC
Source organism: Stenotrophomonas sp. STEN021 (assembly GCF_056760175.1). Lineage (NCBI taxonomy): Bacteria > Pseudomonadati > Pseudomonadota > Gammaproteobacteria > Lysobacterales > Lysobacteraceae > Stenotrophomonas > Stenotrophomonas sp. STEN021. The sequence continues at coordinate 15,960 of NZ_JBRREH010000021.1, forward strand.
ACATGCCGGCACGGCAGCGACGGCATAGGCTGAGCTCGGGTGCGCCAGGTCACCCGTCTTCGGAACCCCTGATGCCCAACATCCGCGCCCTGCTCATCCTGCTGCTGTGCAGCGCCCTGCCCGCGCTGGATGCAAGCGCCCGCGAAGTCGCGCAGCCAGCCGAGCACGTGCAGGCCGATGGCCCCTATGTATTCCGCGCGGGCAAGCGCCTGCAGGCACAGTGGATCTGTGATGACCGGGTGGTTACGCGGACCTTGAACGGACGGCGCGGTGGCGCCCATGCCCTCGCACCGGAGTGCGGCTATCCGCACCCGCTGCACATCGCGCCACTCGTTACTCCGACGGCAGCAGTGCTGCCTGCAGTGCCGCGCATCGTCGCCGTCTCCGATATCCACGGCCAGTACGATCTGCTGCGCCGCCTGCTGCGCGCCAATGGCGTGATCGACAACGACGACAACTGGGCACTGGGCACGGACACGCTGGTCATCGCCGGTGACGTGTTCGACCGCGGCCCCCAGGTCACCGAGGCCTTCTGGCTGCTGTACAGCTTGCAGCAGCAAGCCACGCGAGCCGGTGGCGCGGTCCACTTCGTGCTCGGCAACCACGAAACCATGGTGCTGTACGAGGACCTGCGCTACGTCAATTCCAAGTACCTGCGCAGTGCGCAGCTGCTCGGCCGGAGCTACCCGCAGCTGTACGGCGCCGATTCGGTGATCGGGCAGTGGCTGCGCACCCGCCCGGTGCTGCTTCGTATCGGCGATACCTTGTTCCTGCATGGCGGCATTTCGCCTGACGCGTTGCAACTCGCGCTCGATCCAGCAGCCACCAACGCCGCCTATCAGGCCACGCTGGGCAGGCCCAAGGCCGAGGTCAAAGCTGACCCGATCAGCGCACCGCTATACGACGGCAAGACCAGCCCGATCTGGTACCGCGGCTATTTCAATGGTCAGTTGGATACGGCTGGGGTGCAGACCGTGCTCGACCAGCTCGGGCTCAAACGCATCGTGGTCGGCCACACCTCGATGCCACACGTCAGCAGCTTCCATGGCGATCGCATCATCGCCATCGACAGCAGCATCAAGGACGGCGAGAACGGCGAACTGCTGTTCATCGAGGATGGCAGGCTGAGCCGTGGGCTGCTGGATGGCAGTCGCGTTGCACTGGACCTTGGTCGTCTGGAAACAAAGGACTGAACACCTTTCCACAATCAGGCACCAACGGTTTATGACATAAGGCTTCATCCTAAATTCACGGAGTCATAACCTGATTTCAACGATGGTAAATGGGCAGGCTTCGCGCTGGCCGAGGGCGGTAACCAGCGCCTAGCGACAAATGCGAAAGGTGAAATGTCGGCGGGGATCCGTCCCGGCCGTGAGCGGTGTTTTTTCTCCACGGAACAGGCGATGAAACCACTGACGCTGGCCACATTGCTGCCACTGGCCCTGTTGCCCTGTGCGGCGAGCGCGCAGGACTCGGTGGCGGCCCTGCGCGCGGAGATCGCCCAGGCCCAGCAACACCTGCAATCGCTCACCGCACGCCTTGATGCCCTGGAACAAGGCAAGGCCAATCCCGCCCAGGCGGCCCACGTGCCGCAGGCCACAGCTTCTTCGCCACTTCCGGCAACCCGTGCCAACGCCAGCGCCGGAACAACGAATCCACAGACCATTCTCCCCGCGCGTGATTCGGTCGCTGATCCATCCACCGCCGCATCGCGACCGGACAATGCGCCCTCCCCGAACGACCCGGAGCTCAAGGGTTTCCTTGCCATCCCCGGCACCGACACCATCATCCGGCTGGGCGGCTACGCCAAACTCGACGCGATTGCAGACCGTCGCGCCGCAGGTGATGCCGAGCAGTTCATACCCTCATCGATTCCGGTCGACAGCCCGCACCGTGATGTCTCGCATTTCGGCATGCATGCCAAGCAGACCCGTTTCAGCTTCGAGGCACGCCGGCCAACCACGCATGGGAACCTGCGCTTTTACCTGGAGAACGACTTCTTCGGCAGCAGCGACAGTTATCAGTTCCGCCTGCGCCACGCCTATGGCCAGCTGGGCAATACCTATGCCGGTTACGGCTATTCCACCTTCATGGATGCCGACTCACTGCCTGACACCCTGGACTTTGCCGGGCCTGGCGCTGCCGGCTATCTTTTGGTCGCCGGCATCCACCACAGTTTCGCGCTGGGCAAGGGCAATAGCTTGACCGTGGCCGCCGAAGACCCCGATTCACAGCTTGCCAACATCGGCAACAACGACAGCAGCACCGAGCACCTGCCCGACATCAGCCTGATCGCGCGCATGGAACGCGACTGGGGCCATCTGCAACTGGGCGCGGTGTTGCGCAGCCTCGGCTACGATGGCGATGGTCGCAGCGACCGAACCTTCGGCGGCGGACTGCAACTGAGTGGGTCCTACGCCGTGGCCGAGCGTGACCTGCTGTTGTTCGGCCTGATCGGCGGCAAAGGCATCAGCCGCTACACCGCGGACCTGACCGGTTCCAATCTCGACGCCGCCATTGATGCCGAAGGCCGGCTCAAAGCGCTGCCACTGCGTGGCGGCTTCTTCGGCTACACCCACTATTGGTCGGAACTGTGGCGCTCCAACCTGATCTACGGGCAGTTGCAGATCGACAGCGCCGACGCACTGGCCAGCGACGCCTTCCGTCGCAGCCGTTACGCCGCGCTGAATCTGCTGTGGAGCCCAGCACCATCCTGGACCATGGGCATGGAGCTGCTATACGGCCAACAGCAACTACAGGACGGCCGCGATGCCGACACGCTGCGCCTGCAGGGCAGCCTCCAGTACAACTTCATCAAGTAACAGGCAGCCGATTCCTGCACATGCGCATGTGCAGCTCGCCACCCAACGATTCACGTAATGCCCTTCCCATCGAATTACCCGGCAACGCCGGTGAGAGGAGATTGTCATGGCAGGTCAGAAGAAAATCGGGGTCGTAGGCGCGACCTTCCTGGTGGCAGGCAACATGATGGGCTCAGGTGTATTCCTGCTGCCCTCCAGCCTGGCCAAGATCGGCACCGCCTCGATCTGGGGCTGGCTGGTCACCACCGCTGGCGCATTGTTGCTGGCTTTCGTATTCGCCAAACTCGGCAAGCTGGCACCCAAGGCGGGCGGTCCCTACGCCTATGCGCGTGACTGGTTCGGCCCTTACATGGGCTTCCAGACCAATACCATCTATTGGTTCGCAAACTGGATCGGCAACGTCGCCATCCCGATCGCGGCCGTGGGCTATTTCAGCTATTTCTTCCCGATCCTGTCCGATCCAGTGCCGCGCTGCATTGCGGTGCTGCTGCTGGTATGGGCCCTGAGCTTCGCCAATGTCATCGGCCCGTCCTTCGTCAGCCGCGTACAGACGGTGACCACCAGTTTCGCGCTGGTGCCGATCCTGGGCATCGCCGTCTTCGGCTGGTTCTACTTTGACCCCACCATCTTCAAGGGGGCCTACAACGTCTCCGGCCAATCCAACTTCGGCGCGGTGTCCAGCGCCGCCGCGCTGACGCTGTGGGCCTTCATCGGCGTGGAATCGGCATCGGTCACCGCCGGCGTGGTCGAGAACCCGGAAAAGAACGTCGCCCGCGCCACCCTGGCAGGCGTGTTCCTGGCAGCCATCGCCTATATCGCCAGCTCCTCGGTGATCATGGGCATGGTGCCCAACGCCGACCTGCAGGTATCCGACGCGCCGTTCGCGCTGGCTGCGGCAACCGCTGTTGGCGGCTGGGGCGGTGCACTGGTCAGCCTGTGCGCCTTCGTCGGTGCGGCCGGTTCGCTCGGCGGTTGGATTCTGCTGACCGCGCAGAGCGCCAAGGCCGCCTCGGACGATGGTTTATTCCCAAGTGTTTTCAGCAAGATCAACAAGGACGAAGTGCCGGTCAGGGGCGTGCTCATCGTTGCCGTATTGATGACGCTTGCGGTGCTCATCACCTCCACCTCGGAGACCGCATCCGCGCAATTCGACGTGATCACCTCGGCGGCAGTCGTGCTGACCCTGCTGCCTTATATCTACTCCTGCGTGGCCTGCTACTTCGTGGTCGAACGCTCGCATACGCTGGCCCACACCGGCGCCTTCTGGGTGCTGACCAGCATCACCGTCGTGTATTGCCTGTGGGCCATCTATGGCTCCTCCGGCAGCATCGTCCAGTACGCCTTCCTGTTCGTGCTGTTCATCACCGTGTTCTATCCGTTCTTCAGCGATGAGCGCCGCAAGCAGCGCCTGGCCAAATTCACTCCGAATGGCACCCCGCGTGCCAGCACGAACTGATCCCCCGCTCGGTAGATAGGAACAAGACCATGTACTTCAAATCACTGGACTACCCCATCGTCATCATCGATGCCGACTACGAATCGCCGCGCATCGCCGGCATTCTGATCCGCGCCCTCGCCGAGGAACTGCGCAAGAGCGACCAACGCGTGCTCTCCGGCCTGAACCTGGATGACGCGCGCGCCGGCGCACGTACCTATGTGGCCGCCTCGGCGGTATTGATCTCAATCGACGGCACCGAGGACGACGACGACCAGTTCCAACGCCTGCTCGCCTTCCTGCGCGAACAGAGCCAGCGCCGCGCCGACCTACCGGTATTCCTGTATGGCGAGCGCCGCACCATCGAAAAAGTGCCGAGCAAGCTGCTCAAATTCGTGCATGGCTACATCTTCCTGTTCGAAGACACGAAGAGCTTCATCGCCCGCCAGGTGATGCGCGCCGCCGACGACTACATGGCCAAGCTGCTGCCGCCGTTCTTCAAGGCACTGATCCATCATTCGGCCCAGTCCAACTACTCCTGGCATACGCCAGGCCATGCCGGCGGTGTCGCCTTCACCAAGTCACCGGTAGGCCGTGCGCTGCACCAGTTCTACGGCGAGAACACCTTGCGCAGCGACCTGTCGATCTCGGTGCCGGAGCTTGGCTCGCTGCTTGACCACACCGGCCCGATCCGTGACGCCGAAGCCGAAGCCGCGCGCAACTTCGGCGCCGACCACACGTTCTTCGTCACCAATGGCACCTCCACCGCCAACAAGATCGTCTGGCACGGCACGGTCGCACGTGGCGACATCGTGTTCGTCGACCGCAACTGTCACAAGTCGCTGCTGCACGCACTGATCATGACCGGCGGCATTCCGGTCTACTTCACCCCCAGCCGCAACGCCCACGGCATCATCGGGCCGATCAGCCTGGACCAGTTCTCCGGCGACGCCCTGCAGAAGATGATCCAGGCCAACCCCCTGGCCAGCAAGGCCGCCAAGCCCGGGGCGAAACCGCGTATTGCGGTGGTCACCAACTCCACGTATGACGGGCTCTGCTACAACGCCGAAAAAATCGCCGACAACCTCGGTACAGCAGTGGATTTCCTGCATTTCGATGAGGCCTGGTATGCCTATGCGGCGTTCCATCCCTTCTATGAAAACCACTATGGCATGGCCAAGGGCAAGCCGCGTGAGCAGGACGCCATCATCTTCACCACCCATTCCACCCACAAACTGCTGGCGGCGTTCTCGCAGGCATCGATGATTCACGTACGCAATGCTGCGACCCGGGAGCTGGATGCGGAGCGGTTCAACGAATCCTTCATGATGCATACCTCCACCAGCCCACACTACGGCATCATCGCTTCCTGCGATGTTGCCTCGAAAATGATGGAAGGTGACGCTGGCAAGTCGCTGGTGCAGGAGATGCACGATGAGGCTGTTGCCTTCCGCCGCGCGATGCTGCACGTCAGCGAGGATCTGGGACGCGATGACTGGTGGTTCAAGGTCTGGCAGCCCGACGGCGTGGAACGCACCCTGGCCAAGGGCGATGACAGCAAGCCGATGGTCACCTCGCGCCAGGACTGGTATCTGCGTCCGGATGCACGCTGGCATGGCTTCGACAACCTGGCCGATGACTTTGTGCTGATCGATCCAGTCAAAGTCACCCTGCTGACACCCGGCCTGTCGATGGATGGTGAGATGGGCAAGCTCGGCATTCCGGCGGCGATACTGAGCAAGTTCCTGTGGTCGCGCGGCCTCACCGTGGAAAAGACCAATTTGTACTCGGTGTTGTTCCTGTTCTCGATGGGTATCACCAAGGGCAAGTGGAGCACCTTGGTCACGGAACTGCTCGCGTTCAAGGACCTGTACGACGCCAACGCTCCGCTGAGCCGGTCACTGCCCAGCCTGCTGGAAGACAACGCCGCTGCCTACGCAGGCTGGGGGCTGCGTGATCTATGCACCGCGCTGCACGAGTTCAACCGTGAATTCCGCGTAGCCGAGGTGATGCGCGAGATGTATGTGGAACTGCCCGAGCCGGTCATCACCCCGGCCGAAGCCTATAACCATCTGGTGCGTGGCGAGATCGAACGGGTGGATATCGACCAGCTCAGTGGCCGCGTCGCTGGCACCATGCTGGTGCCCTACCCGCCCGGCATTCCGACCATCATGCCGGGTGAGCGCTTCGGTGCCAGCGATGAACCCATCATCCAGTCCTTGCGTATCGCCCGCGAGCAGAACGCACGCTTCCCAGGCTTTGAGTCGGATGTACATGGCTTGATCATCGACAACAGCGGCGATAAGCCGAGTTATCGGGTGGAGGTTTTGAAGATCTGAGGCAGGTTGCAAAAACAGCAGTGCGCCCCCCTAGCAGCTACGGGCATTCCCTGGCAGCTGCAGGCACTACCTGGCAGCTGCAGGCGTTCCCTTCTCCCGCAAGCGGGAGAAGGTGCCCCGCAGGGGCGGATGAGGGGAGCTTTTGGCTTTTGGCTTTTTCTACCTTTGCCTTTGCCTTTGCTATCGCTCCGCTCAGCTCAAGATCTGCTCTACGTGCTTTCAAGGCACCCTCACCCCAACCCCTCTCCCGCAAGCGAGAGGGGCTCTTAAAGCCCAGCTCCCTTACATGGCTACCGGGCCGCCGACCAACCAGATGACCAGCACCCACCAGGAACAACGCGTCTTGCAACTCTCCATCGCCGCGACCGTGCTGGTCGCTGCGATCGGCTTCTTTGGCGGCATGCTTGCCCGCTCGCAGGCCATTCTGTTCGACGGCATCTACAGCCTGGTGGATGTGGCACTGACGCTGGTCGCGCTGGCCGTGCTGCGGCTGATGGCGCGTGAGCAGAGCCCGCGCTTCCAGTATGGTTTCTGGCACCTGGAACCCATGGTCGAAGCACTGGGCGGCGCGATTCTCAGCCTTGCCTGCATCTACGCGCTGGCGAATGCAGTGATCGGCTTCAGCGATGGGGGACATGAGACCCGCGTGGGTCCCGGCCTGCTCTGGGCTGGCGTGCTGGCGGTGGTGGACCTGGCGATGGCCGTGTGGATCGGCCGTCACGCAAGGCGGCTGCAATCCGGGCTGCTGCGCCTGGACGCGCGCGCATGGCTGCTTACCGGACTGATGAGCCTTGCGGTGGTGCTGTCCTTCGTGATCGCTCTGGCACTTCGTGGCGGCACGCATGAGCGCTGGATTCCCTATCTCGATCCTCTGGTGCTCGCCTGCATAAGCCTGGCTACGCTGCCGGTGCCATTGCGCGGCGCGTGGAAGGCCGCGCGCGAAGTGCTACAGGTAGCCCCCGATGAGCTTGATCAACTGGTGCAACAGGTAATGCAGCAATTCGTCGCTACGCATCGGTTCGAGGGCTTCACCAGCCATGTGGCCAAAATTGGTCGCATGCACTTTGTCGAGATCCATATCCTGACCAGGCCCGACACCCAGCTTGGCAGCATCGGTGATGTCGACCGCCTTCGCGATGAGATCGCCGCACAACTGGACGCGCGCTCGGGACGCTTCTGGCTGACCATTGACTTCACTTCCGATCCGGCCTGGACATGAGCTCGCCAGCCCCGAAGAAGATGGGCCTGACCATGGCAACCATGCTGGTTGCCGGCAACATGATTGGCACCGGCGTGTTCCTGTTACCGGCCAACCTTGCAACCGTCGGCAGCATCTCCTCGCTGGGCTGGCTGATCGCCACTGCAGGTGCCATCGCACTCGGCCTGGTATTCGCGCGCCTGTCGCAACTCGATCCGCAGCCCGGCGGCCCCTACGCTTACGCGCGCGACGCGTTCGGCAACTACATCGGCTTTGTCAGCAACTACGCCTACTGGTTCGGCAACTGGATCGGCAATGTTGCCATCGCCCTGGTGGTGACAGGCTATCTGAGCCATCTTTGGCCATGGCTGCAGGATGTCTATCCTCGACTGGGCTTCACCCTGGCGGTGATATGGCTGTTGAGCCTGGCCAATGCACGCGGGGCCCGCTGGATAGGAGCATTGGAGACTGGCACTCTGCTGCTCGCACTGATCCCGATACTGGGCATCGCCATTTTTGGTTGGTGGTGGTTCGACCCAGCTCTGTTCAGTGCCGGCTGGAACGTCAGCGGCATGCAGGACAGCGCCGCGATTTCGCGCAGCGCATCCATCGCCCTTTGGGCCTTCATGGGCGTGGAAAGCGCAGCGGTATCCGCGGACGTGATCGACAACCCAAAGCGCAACATCCCGCTCGCCACCCTGCTGGGACTGGCGCTGGCCGCCATCATCTATATCAGCTGCTCGCTGGTGATCATGGGCATCGTGCCAATGGCGCAGCTGCGCGACTCCTCGGCACCATTTGCCGACGTAGCCCAGCTGATGATTGGCCCATGGGGCGTGCTGATGATTGCCCTGTGCGCGATCCTCAAATCGGCCGGCGCACTCGGCGGTTGGATGCTGCTGGTTGGGCAATCGGCCAAAGCGGCGGCCGAGGATGGATTGTTCCCACAGGTGTTCTGCCGGCTCAACAAGCACGGCATGCCCGGCACCGGCCTGATGATCGTGGCGGTGTTGATGAGCGCATTGCTGCTGGTCACATCCTCGCCCACGCTGGCCCGCCAGTTCGACCAGCTGACCAATATCGCGGTACTGCTGACCATCATTCCCTACCTGTTCTCGGCTGGCGCACTGATCTGCACCACCCTGGATCGAGGCGAACAGGGCTGGATGCGCGCCGCCTGCCTGTTCACCGCTTCCGCTGCGACCGCCTATTGTCTGTATGCCCTGCTTGGCGCGGATGCCCAATTACTGGCCTATGCCACGGTGGCCGTACTGTTCAGCGCAGCACTGTATCCATTCTTCCGCCAGCGTATGCTTGAGATCGCCAAAGACCGCACACGGGGCCGCGAGTAGCCCGGCCCACCCGCGACTTCGTCAATGGGGCAATGAAGCATATCTTCGTTGCTGATTCCCAGGCAGAAGAACCTGGTGATCTCGCGGCACTGCAGGCGGAAAAATCGGCCACGAGTACACCGGTGTACGGCCTGCCTGCTATGCGGATCGCTATAGAACACGCTGAACGTCAATACGATCCAGCAAGGGCTGCGTCCGTACGCAGAAGTCGCTGGTTTCGCCACTTCAGTCACCGGCAAAGCCGATGATCTGTATCCAGTCAACTTCGTTGATCCATACCTTTCCATCGCAAGCCGGCGCCTGGGCGCTTTGATGTGCCGCGCAAAGCCATGGCACCTGCGCAGCAAACAGCTTTGCAGCTCACCGCTGACCTACCCTGCCCGGTTGCTACCACTGCTCCCGCACCTCATGAAAATCAAACATATAAGCGAACCAGCCATCAATTCGCGTGGCTGATCGAATGTTCTGATCCGAGCATCTCGCGCCAACGTGTTGACACCGACGTCGCTGCTTGAACATCTTCGCTCCCGCAAAACGTAGACGTCATCGATCAACGTTGGTGGAGAAGGCTCAGCAATGAAACGTAGCGCGGCATTGCATTCCCGCTTTCCTACGGCCGTCACCCGGCGGGCAACGCAGACAACCACAACACGATTCGTTTCACGCGAGCGCCGCTGCCCCAGCGGCACCGCCGCCTAGCACCTCATCTCCTTTCGCTTTCCTTTCGCCATCCGGCGCGCTTGCGCGTGGGCCGGATTCGCATGGACACGACTGGGGCGAGGCGCAGCTGACCGCGCCACAAGCGGCCGCCAAGCCTCGATCACTCAAGCAACAACGCCTGCACGCAGAACCAAAGCACGTGTATCGCCGTACACACCGCCGGCCCAGTCGGCTCCGCACCACCACCATCGGAGAGAAATGCATGAGGAAATCGCCACGCTCCACCTACCAACCAGCCGGATGCGGCATCCGTTGCAGTCGCCTTTCATTGGCCTTGCTTTCGGCACTGGCAGCTACACAGCCAGCACTTGCCGATGACACAACGGTCACCGCGGAACCAGCGACCAAGAACCTGGATACGGTCATGGTCAGATCCACTCACCAAGTCAAACCGCTGCAACGCACCCCGATCTCGATCAGCGTGGTCACCGCCGAGCAGCTCGACCGCACCAATATGAGCAGCATTTCCGATCTGCAATACCTTGCCCCAGGCGTCTCATTCTCTGCCGGCGCGGCAACCGCCAATGGTGGTGGCTTCCAGATCCGCGGCATTGGCACCCAAGCCTTCAGCGTTGCCTCGGAACAGACCGTGGGAACGGTGATCGATGATGTGGTCATCAGCATTCCCCGCGACCCCGGCGTGGCCGGGTTCAGCGATATCGAGCATATCGAGGTACTACGTGGCCCGCAGGGCACCTTGTTTGGCAAGAATGCATCGGCCGGGGTGATCAACATCACCACGCAGAACCCGGACATCGGCAGCAACAGCTCGAACCTGTCGCTGTCACTGGGTGAACGCAATGAACACGTAGCAAGGTTTACCAGCAACCTGGCGACTACCAACAGCTCGGCATTGCGCGTGTCGGCTTACTACAAGGAACAGGACGGAGCGATCCCGAATGAATTCCATGACTGGAACATCGGTGATCAAACCGCCCGCGGCATCCGCGGAAAATGGCTGTGGAAACCAATCGAGAATCTCGACCTGCTGATGTCGGCCGAGCGCCAGACCCTGTTCAGCCGCGCTGTTGCTATCCCATACTCGTTTGGCGCTGATGCCGGCTTCAACGCCGTTCTTGCCCGGTTCGAGAACGTAGGCGGGGACAACTTCCGCAGCTATGCCGATGCCGATGCTTCTGCATTCCAGGGAGTTACCGGTTTCTCTGGAAAGGCCGACCTCAAACTCGCCAATGGTGCCCAGCTCACCTCGATCACAGCCTATCGCGGCGCACGCGTGTACCAGATGCATGACATCGACCAGACGCCAGTCGACTTCCTCAACTACAACCTGACCACCATCCGCTCTCATCAGCTCAGCCAGGAATTCCGCTTGGCAGACAGTGCATTCGATGAACGGATCGACTATGTACTGGGCGCCTACTATGTGAACGTAGCCAGCACCTATGAGTACTTCGCGTACGGCGGCTTCAGCTACACGCCACGCAACCCGGACGTCTACATGTCGTTGAACGGCCCGAAACAACATGTCGACGCCGACACCAAGAGTCACGCCCTCTATGCCAACGCCAGCTATCAGCTCACTGACAGATGGACGGCCAGCGCAGGGCTGCGCTACACCCACGACAAGGTCATCGCTGGCATGACACCTATCGAGGTGCCGTTTGTCGACGGAAAGCCGGTACTTCCAATGAACTCCGTCAAGACCTCGTCCGCCGAGATAAGCAAGGAAAACGTCTCCGGGAAGGTAGCCGTGCAGTTCCAGCAGACACCTACGTTGATGTGGTACGCGAATGCCGGCACCGGCTACAAGGGTCCAACCGTGGACGCCACCAACATCGGCTCCGACCGTATCCAACCGGAGAAGTCCACCGCCTATGAGCTCGGCGTGAAATCGCAGTTTCTTGATCGCAGCCTGACCGTGAACGCTGCCCTATACCGATCCGACTTCAAGGACTTCCAGGCACAAGTCTATGTACCGGAGACCAATGGCTTTGCGATGGCCAACGCGGGAAAAGTGCGCACCCAGGGCATGGAAATGGAAGTCAGCTGGCGGCCAACCGCCGACTTCACGCTGATGGCCAATGGCGCCATCACCGATGCGGAGTTCCTTGACTACTTTGGTCGCTGCAATCCCGACAGCGAGGCACAATGCCAGATGATCGATGGCGTGATGCAGGGAGACCTCTCCGGCTTCGTCCCGACCTTCGTATCCAAGTACAGCTATTCGCTCAGCGGCGTCTACTACCGCCCCATCAGCAACGGTCTGGTCCTCAACGCAAGCGGTGGTTGGACGCACAAAAGCCCGTTCTACAACACGGTCGCACAAGCACGCACCAGATCCGAAGGCTACGGCCTTGCAAATCTATCCATCGGCATCGGTTCCGAAGATGGACGCTGGGATGTATCGGTGTATGCGCGCAACCTGCTCAATGAGCACTACCGGAGCTTTATTGGCTTCAATCTCGTCAACAGGGGCGGGGCCATGCAATACCTCGCACCAGACAGTTTCCGCACCGTCGGCGTGACCTTGAACCTGAAGTTCTGATCAGGCATTGCCTGGGTTCGGATCGCAACGCAGGCGCCGTCCTCTCATTGGCGGCACCAACACCACCAGTGCGTCTGCGTTGCGGTGCGAATACTTCATATCCCGATCGGGCGCTCCGGCGGCGGAACGAGGCATCTGGCCGATGCACCTGAAAAGCGATGTGAGCGGACCGACGCCACGCAACGATTTCCCGCGAACCGACAAAGCAGATAACGCTGCCGTGGCAGCAGTCCCCATCCTTTCCGGGGATAGCCCAGTCCGTTCGCCTTGCGTTCGCACCTTCGTGAACGCCTGCGCAATTCCATTCTGAAACCTGCAGTACGAACTGTACCCATCGAAGTTGAAGCATCCGTTCCCTTGTACCTCCAGCCGCCTTCCTCGCACTCAAGCGCTCTGCGCAAACAGGCTTCGCCCGCGCAGCAAGCAGCACCGCAATCGTCCCGATGCGAAAGCGCAATGCATGCACAGCAGCACCCGTGCTTCCGATGGAAATCAATCGACTATCCATCTCGATGACATCTGCAACTTCGCGCTGCAATGTTCCAATTCGCGCATCTCGAAGCAAACTATTGACGCCGACATTGCCGTTTGAACATCGTCGCTCCCGCAACGCGTGACAAGCATCAACCAACGTGCGTGGAGTCGTCCCGAAATGCAAAGCAAGGCAGCATCAAGATTGCAACCAGCAACCGTCAGCAACCCGTTGGCTGCTGATGGCTCGTGGAAACCGCTCTGCAGCGCTGAACAGTACGTCCGACATTTGCCAGACGGCAGGCGTGGACGCCATATGCCACAGCTTGGTTCAGCCATGAATCTCATCTTGCGCGCAATGCCAGCAATCGCATCGCTGCCGCATTCATATGCCCAACCGAGCCCCCTGATGCAGCGCTTGCATCGGACAGTGCGGACGGTGCCCTTCCGTGCGACCGGCTACGCCATCGCGTAGCAGCTTCCTTCTTTTCGGTTATTCGCACTCCTCCGGCAGCCACGGCGCTGGAAAGAGAGATCGCGAAAAGGCGCAATCCAGACCCTCGTTGGATCGTCGAGCCGACCATGCCCCGGCTTGATCTCTCGACGATGGGAAGCGTCAGCAAGCACGACACCACAGCACACAGATCAACGCACCAACCCGCCGGAACCACCGGCTCCTTGCCTCACCATCGGAGAGAAATGCATGAGGAAATCCACCACCCACCAACACCGGAATTCCGGAAGCGGCCTGCGTTTTACCCACCTTTCATTGGCCCTGCTTTCTGCACTGGCAGCCGCACAACCCGCGCTGGCCGGCGAGCAAGCTGGCGCTTCAGAGCCCACCACCAAGGACCTGGACACGGTGATGGTACGCTCCACCCACCAGGCCAAGCCGCTGCAACGCACCCCCATTTCGGTCAGCGTTGTCACCGCCGAGCAGCTCGACCGCACCAACATGAGCAGCATCTCCGACCTGCAATATCTGGCCCCCGGGGTGTCGTTCTCAGCTACTGCAGGTACCGCCAACAGCGGTGGCTTCCAGGTCCGCGGCATCGGCACGCAAGCCTACAGCGTTGCCTCCGAGCAGACCGTTGGCACCGTGGTCGATGACGTGGTGATTGGTATTCCCCGCGATCCCGGCGTGGCAGGTTTCAGCGACATCGAGCACATCGAGGTGCTGCGCGGACCGCAGGGCACCTTGTTCGGCAAGAACGCATCCGCCGGCGTGGTCAACATAAGCACCCGCAACCCGGAGATCGGCACCACCGGCGGCTCGGTCGCATTGTCGCTGGGTGAGCGCAACGAACATGTCGCACGCGTAACCGGCAACCTGGCCATCTCCGACACGTCGGCACTGCGGCTTTCCGCGTACTACAAGGACCAGGACGGCGCCATCTCAAATGCCTTCCACGACTGGAACATCGGCGACCAGACCGGACGCGGTGTTCGCGGCAAGTGGCTGTGGAAGCCAACCGAACAGCTCGACATCCTGGTAGCGGCAGAACGCCAGACCCTGTTCAACCGCGCCCTGGGTGTGCTCTACAGTCTGGGTAGGGACGAAGACTACAACGCCAGCCTCGCCGGCTTCCAGAACATCGGCGGCAACAGCTTCACCAGCCAGGCCGACTCGGACGGCTTCTCCTTCCAGGGCGTAACCGGCTTTTCAACCAAGGCCGACCTGCGGTTTGCCAACGGTGCTCAGTTGACGTCCATCACCGCCTATCGCGGCTCAACCGTCAACCAGGTGCACGACATCGACCAGACACCGGCGGACTTCCTCAACAAGAACATAACCACGATCCGCGCGCATCAGATCAGCCAGGAGTTCCGCCTGGCCGGCACCGCGCACGACGAGCGACTGGACTATGTCCTGGGCGCCTACTACGCAAACGTTGACAGCACATATGAGTACTACGCCTACGGCGGCTTCAATTACGATTTAGCGCCACCGAGCGAATTGCGCTCGCTCACCGGACCCAGACAGCATATCCACGCTGACACCAAGAGCCACGCGCTCTACGCCAATGTTGGCTACAAGCTGAGTGATCGCTGGTCGGCCAGTGGCGGATTGCGCTACACGCACGACAAGGTGGTCGCCACCATGACCCCTATCGCGATGCTTACCGCGGAAGGAAAGCCAGTTGTCTACCTGAGTGACTTCCTTCCGTCACGGGGCGAAATCAGCAAGGACAACGTGTCAGGAAAAGTGGCTCTGCAATTCCAGCAGAACGCCACTTTGATGTGGTATGCCAACGTCGCCACCGGTTACAAGGGCCCCACCATCGACCCGGTCTCGGCCCGCTCGAACCAGATCCAGCCGGAAAAATCCACGGCCTACGAACTTGGCGCCAAGACTCAGTTCTTCGACCGCAGCCTGACCATCAACGTCAGCCTGTACAAAGCCGACTACAAGGACTTCCAGGCACAGGTCTACATCCCGGAGACCTTGGGCTGGGCGATGTCGAACGCAGGCGAGATGCGTACCAAGGGCGCGGAACTTGAAGTCAGCTGGCGCCCCACCGCGGATTTCTCCTTGATCGCCACCGGCGCGGTCACCGATGCCGATTACCGCGACTACTTCACCACCTGCGAGGACAACCGGGATGCACCTTGTCGCCTCATCGACGGCGTGATGCAAGCCGACCTGACCGGATTCACGCCACCGTATGTCTCCAAATACAGCTATTCCCTCAATGGAAACTACTATCACGCCCTCGGCAACGGCCTGGCCGTCAATGCCAATGCCGGATGGAGCTACAAGAGCAATTTCTACAATAGCGCTGCCCAGTCCTCCACCAGAACCCCAGGTTATGGCGTGGCCAATGTTTCCATCGGCATCGGTGCCGAGGATGGTCAGTGGGAAGTATCGCTATACGCGCGCAACCTGCTGGACAAGCACTACCGTAGCTTCATCGACTACGGCTCACTCATCAACAACGATGGCTTGATGCAATACCTGTCACCGGACAGCTTCCGTACGGCGGGGGTATCGCTGACCTGGAATTTCTAGGCACCGACGGTCACCACGAAGGTCATAGTGCGGGCGCCCTCCTCTCGTTGCCGGACGCAAGACGCAACCGGTCAACGCGCCTCCACTACATCGTTGCAGCCAGCCCCGGTCTGCCAGGCGAACGCATACCGAGCGGAGGATCGCCATCCTCCAGGCGACGCCACCCGACCCGCGCCACGGTCAGGTATTCAGGAAAACCAGGCACATCCTCACCGCCAGCACGTGCTGGCGGCCGCTTCATCGCGACCTGCGTCGCGGTTGTCGCTTCCCAAGGCCTCGACCTCGTCCATCCCCGACACTGCGCCTACAATAGCGGCCCTATGCCGCCGCCCGGCAAATTGAAGTGGACCCCGCGTGACCGAGAAGAAGCCCGAACACACCCCGTTGATGAAGCAGTTCTTCGCAGCCAAGTCCGAGTACCCGGACCTGCTGCTGTTCTTCCGGATGGGCGATTTCTACGAACTGTTCTATGACGACGCGCGCAAGGCCGCGCGCCTGCTCGACATCACCCTGACCCAGCGCGGCAGCTCCGGCGGCGCGCCTATCCCGATGGCAGGCGTGCCGGTGCATGCCTTTGAAGGCTATCTGGCGCGGCTGGTGGCGGTTGGCGAATCGGTGGCGATCTGCGAGCAGATCGGCGACCCGGCGCTGGCCAAGGGTCTGGTCGAACGCAAGGTGGTGCGCGTGGTCACCCCCGGCACCGTCACCGACGAAGCCCTGCTGGACGAGCGCCGCGACACCTTGCTGATGGCGCTGTCGCGCAGCAAGTCCGGCTACGGCCTGGCTTGGGCCGACCTGGCCGGTGGCCGCTTCCTGGTCAACCAAGTCGATACCGACGACGCATTGGAAGCCGAACTGGCCCGTCTGGAACCGGCCGAGCTGCTGGTCCCGGATGAAGAGAACTGGCCGGAGTTCCTGCGCCACCGCAATGGCGTGCGCCGCCGCGCGCCGTGGCTGTTCGATGCCGACAGCGGCCGCCGCCACCTGCTGAACTTCTTCAAGCTGCACGATCTCAGCGGCTTCGGCATCGACGACAAGCCGCGCGCGACCGGTGCTGCCGGTGCCCTGCTCGGCTATGTCGAGGAAACCCAGAAGCAGCGCCTGCCGCACCTCACCTCCATCTCGATGGAGAATGCCGGTGAAGCGATCGCGATGAATGCCGCCACCCGCCGGCATCTGGAACTGGATACGCGTGTTGACGGCGACACCCGCAACACCTTGCTCGGCGTGCTCGACAGCACCGTCTCGCCGATGGGCGGGCGCCTGCTGCGACGCTGGCTGCACCGCCCACTGCGCCTGCGCAACGTGCTGCAGCAGCGTCACCACGCGGTCGCCACGCTGATTGATCGCGGCACCGACGCCGACCTGCGCGACAGCTTCCGCGCACTTGGCGACATCGAGCGCATCCTGACCCGCATGGCGCTGCGCTCGGCGCGCCCACGCGACTTCTCCACCCTGCGTGATGGTCTTGGCCTGTTGCCGGCCATCACTGCACAGCTGGATACGCTGGACTCACCGCGCCTGCAGCAACTGCGTACCGAACTCGGTTCGCATGATGAAAGCGCGCAGCTGCTGGCCAGCGCCATCGCCGAACAGCCGCCGCTGAAGCTGTCCGACGGCGGCGTGATCGCCGAAGGCTACGATGCCGAGCTCGACGAACTGCGCCGCCTGTCCACCCATGCCGATCAGTTCCTGATCGACCTGGAGGCGCGTGAGCGCCAGGCCAGCGGCATCGCCACCTTGAAGGTCGGCTACAACCGCGTACACGGCTATTACATCGAGATCAGCAAGGGCCAGGCCGACAAGGCGCCGGTGCACTACACCCGCCGCCAGACCCTGACCAATGCCGAGCGCTACATCACCGAGGAGTTGAAGAACTTCGAGGACAAGGTGCTGTCGGCACGCGAACGCTCGCTCAGCCGCGAGAAGCTGCTGTACGAAGGCCTGCTCGATATCGTCGGCCAGCACCTGGAGCCGCTGAAGCGCTGCGCTGGCGCCCTGAGCGAGCTGGACGTGCTGGCCGCATTCGCAGAACGCGCGCAGGCGCTGGACTGGGCGCAGCCGGAACTGCAGGAAGACGCCTGCCTGCGCATCGAACGCGGTCGCCATCCGGTGGTAGAAGCCGTCCGTGATACGCCGTTCGAGCCCAACGACCTGGACCTGCACCCGGACCGCCGCATGTTGGTCATCACCGGCCCGAACATGGGCGGTAAGTCGACCTACATGCGGCAGAACGCGCTGATCGTGCTGCTGGCCCATATCGGCAGCTTCGTGCCAGCCAGCCGCGCGGTGATCGGCCCGATCGACCGCATCCTGACCCGCATCGGCGCCGGCGACGATCTGGCCAAGGGCCAATCCACCTTCATGGTGGAGATGGCAGAGACCAGCTACATCCTGCACCACGCCACCGCCCATTCGCTGGTATTGATGGACGAAATAGGCCGCGGCACCTCGACCTATGACGGCCTGGCCCTGGCCGACGCAGTGGCCCGCCACCTGGCCTACCAGAACCGCTGCTACACGCTGTTTGCCACCCACTATTTCGAGCTGACCGCCTTGGCCGACGAAAGCCATGAAGGCGGCGCCAGCGGCATCGCCAACGTGCACCTGGATGCGGTGGAACACGGCGACACCCTGGTGTTCATGCACGCAGTGAAGGACGGCCCGGCCAACCGCAGCTTTGGTCTGCAGGTCGCCGCGCTGGCCGGCCTGCCCAAATCGACGGTGGCGCAGGCGCGCCGCCGTCTGGCCGAGCTGGAACAACGTGGTGGTGAAACCCAGAGTGCTGCGATGGCACCACAGGCACTGGATGCGCCGCAGCAGTTCGGTTTGTTTGCCGCGCCGAATTCGGCAGCCCTGGATGCACTGCAGGCGATCGACCCGGATGAGCTGACGCCGAAGCAGGCGTTGGAAGCGCTGTACCGGGTGAAGTCGTTGATCTAGTCGGATCGCAGCCTACCGCTTAAAGCCCCTCTCCCACCGGGAGAGGGGTTGGGGTGAGGGTTGACGAGCAGAGCATCAAGCTTATCCCCGTAGTGCCGAGCCATGCTCGGCATGGGCACTACCGGTGCAGCCTCTGCCGAGCATGGCTCGGCGCTACAGCTTCACGACTTACGCCGCTCCCACATGCGCCACCAGCGCATCATCCAGCTGCCCTGCACGCACCGACGCCGGCCGCTGCAGATGGACGGCGTAGTAATCCGTGAACACCGGCTTGGCCTCAAGCTGGCCCATGCTGACGAAGTAACTCAGGAACGAGGCCATGTACAGATCGGCGACGGTGAAGCTGTCACCCACCAGATAGCGCTTGCCGGCTACTGCCGTTTCCAGCGTGCGAATCAAATCCTCAGCGCTGCCGTAGCCGGCCTCCATCGGCGGCGCCAACGTGCCATGACGTAGATCGGTAACGAACGCTTCCAGCGGCCCGGCCGCAAACAGCACCCAGCGGTAGCACTCGCCGCGCTCGGCAGTTCCAACTGGCGGCAACAACGCCTTGGCCGGTGCCAGATCGGCCAGATGCAGACAGATCGCGGCGTTTTCGGTAATCGCCGTTTTACCCTGCAGCAAGGCTGGCACCTTACCCATCGGATTGATCGCCAGGTACTGCGCAGACTTCATGCTGGTGCCGTACTCCAGCATCACTGCGTCGTAGCGCAGGCCGGTTTCTTCCAGCATCCAGCGGGTGATGCGGCCGCGCGAATGTGGATGGCTGTAGAAGGTAAGCGTGTCGCTCATGTCAGGCACCTGCGTTATAAGGAGCCCACAGTGTGCGCAGGGGCTGCTGACAGCTGCTGTCAGCAGTGATGCATCAACTGTCCGTCATGCACTGCGCACGCCAGCGCTTCAGCAACTGATGGCGCTGCGCCGGATAGCGTTGTGCTGTGTCTTCCAGCGCCAACAAGCGGTCGGCACGAAAGTGACGGAAATCACCGCGCATCTCGCACCACGCCGCCAGCATTCGCACGTCAGCCATGAACGCCATCGCGAACGGCCAGATCATGCGTTCGCTGATCCTGCCCTCGACGTCGCGGTACTGGATGCGCACGGCATTGCCGTCGCGAATGGCACGCCGCAAGGCCGGCAACCACGGTTCCGGCGGTACCGCATGCCAGTGCGGTGCGAACAGGCCGCTGGTTTCCACCTGCAGGCGCAGGGCTTCGGGCAGTACACCGATGACACGCTGCAAGGCGGTGTCGGCTGCTGCCGCCAGTTCCGGGTCGCCATGCGAGGCCACCCAGCGCGCGCCCAGCAACACCGCTTCCAGTTCCTCGGCGGAAAACATCATCGGCGGCAACAGAAAGCCCGGCCGCAGTTGGTAGCCAACACCGGGATCACCGGCAATATCGGCCCCTTGCCCGCGCAACGCGTCGATGTCCCGGTACAGGGTGCGCAGGCTCACCTCCAGGCGCTGCGCGAGCTCGGCACCGCGCACTGGCGTGCGGCGGCGCCGCAATTCATCCAGCAGGTGCAGCAGTCGGGCAGCGCGTTGGCTCATGGGTGGGTCCGGGGCAGGCAGCTGCCCAGCATAACGGCTGCCGGACAGCGGATCGCCCGCGCTGCATCAACAGGGCACGTTTATCCCGGCAAGCTGAGTAATAGGTAAGCCCTATCAGAGCGACCGGATCATTTGATTACTCATTTAACGCTTCCGTGGTTACAGTCGGTGGGAGCAAAACCCCAACGCCAGCAGGAGCCAGCAATGAGCAACGACAACAAGCCCACCTGTCCGTACCACAGCGCCCCCTCCCCCGAGCAGGCCGCACAGTCGCAACGCGACACCAGCACCACGCTCAAGCAGAAGCACGGCGACGCACCGGCAACACCGATGACCACCGCCTTCGGCGCGCCGGTGGTGGACAACCAGAACAGCAAGACCGCCGGCCCGCGCGGCCCGTTGCTGATGGAAGATGTCTGGCTGCTGGAAAAGCTCGCCAATCTCAACCGCGAAATCATTCCCGAACGCCGCATGCACGCCAAGGGTTCCGGCGCATTTGGCACCTTTACCGTCACCCACGACATCAGCAAGTACACCCGCGCCAAGCTGTTCTCGGCGGTGGGCAAGCAGACCGAGATGTTCGCCCGCTTCACCACCGTGGCCGGTGAGCGTGGCGCCGCCGATGCCGAGCGCGACATCCGCGGTTTTGCGCTGAAGTTCTATACGGAAGAAGGCAACTGGGACCTGGTCGGCAACAACACGCCGGTGTTCTTCCTGCGTGACCCGCGCAAGTTCGGTGACCTCAACAAGGCGGTCAAGCGCGACCCGCACACCAACCTGCGCAGCGCGCGCAATAACTGGGACTTCTGGACCCTGCTGCCGGAAGCGCTCATGCAGGTCACCGTGGTGATGAGCGACCGCGGCATCCCGCGCAGCTTCCGCCACATGAATGGCTTCGGTTCGCACACCTACAGCTTCACCAATGAAGGCGGCGAGCGCTTCTGGGTGAAGTTCCATTTCGTCACCCAGCAGGGCGTGCAGGCCCTGACCGACGCGCAGGCCGAAGTACTGGTCGGCAAGGACCGCGAAAGCCATGGCCGTGACCTGTTCCAGGCGATCGAGCGCGGCGAGTTCCCGAAGTGGAAGCTGTTCGTGCAGGTCATGCCGGAGCTGGAAGCGGAAACCTACCGCATCCATCCCTTCGACCTGACCAAGGTCTGGCCAAAGAGCGATTACCCCTTGATCGAAGTGGGCGAATTCGAACTCAACCGCAACCCGGTCAACTGGTACCAGGACGTGGAGCAGTCGGCCTTCGCACCGAGCAACCTGGTACCGGGCATCGGCCCGTCGCCGGACAAGATGTTGCAGGCGCGTCTGTTCGCTTACACCGACGCGCAGCGCTACCGGCTGGGCGTCAACCATCACCAGATCCCGGTCAACGCCGCCCGCTGCCCGGTCTTCAGCAACCACCGCGATGGCGCCATGCGTGTGGACGGCAACTACGGCGGCCTGCCGCATTACGAGCCCAACAGCTATGGCCAGTGGCAGGAACAGCCGCAGTACCGCGAGCCGGCCCTGAAGATCCGTGGCGATGCCGACTTCTGGAACTTCCGCGAAGACGACAACGACTACTTCAGCCAGCCGGGCGCACTGTTCCGCAGCTACAACGCGGCGCAGAAGCAGCGCCTGTTCGAGAACACCGCCCGCGCCCTGGGTGATGCGCCGGACTTCATCAAGCAGCGCCATATCGACAACTGCAACAAGGCCGACCCTGCCTATGGCGCGGGCATTGCCGCTGCCCTGCAGGCGCTTGCAGCTGCGCCCGCCTCTGCCGATCCGTTCGCACCACCGCCGCATCCGGGCAGCGACTTCCCCGCTGCTACGCCAGGCGCCGAGGACATCGAGCTGTAAGTCCGGTTCGCTGATCCAATGACGACACAGCACCGCCCGCCCTGCGCGGGCGGTGCTGTTTCTGCCCACAAACCAACACGTCATTGCCCCTTCACTTACGCCCCCTTGCGGGGGTTACCATGCCGCTCGGCAACCCACCCATTCAAGGAGTCCCCGATGAGTCTGACCGACGATCTTCTTTCCCAGCTGCAGGGCGCACCGTTGCAGCAGGTTTCGCAGCAGCTTGGCATCGACAGCCAGCAGGCCTCGGGCGCCATCAGCGCCGCGCTGCCGCTGCTGATGGGTGCACTGGGCAACAACGCAGCCAAGCCCCAGGGCGCCGAAGCGCTGTTCGGCGCGCTGCAGAACAACCACAGCGGCCTGGACATCGGCAGCGTGCTGGGCGCGGTAATGGGCGGCGGCAACAGCCCGGCAGCCAACGGCGCCGGCATCCTCGGCCACATTTTCGGCGGCAGCCAGGACCGTGCTGAAACCGGTCTGGCCCAGGCGACCGGCCTGAGCCCGAGCGCCTCCAGCCAGTTGCTGAAGATCCTCGCCCCGATCGTGATGGCCTATATCGCCCAGCGCATGAGCAGTGGCGCCGCACCGGCCAATCCGGACGGCCTGGCGCAGGTTCTTGGCCAGGAGAAGCAGCAGGTGGCCCAGGCCGGCGGCATTGGTGGCGGCCTGCTGGGCAGCGTGCTGGACCAGGACGGCGACGGCCAGTTCGGCGTCAGCGACCTGATCAAGCTGGGCAGCGGCCTGCTGGGTAGCGGCAAGCGCTGAGCTGGCAGAGGTTGATCGAAAACGCCACCGCAAGGTGGCGTTTTTGCTTTCTGTAGTGCCGAGCCATGCTCGGCAGAGGCCTTACCGGTAGAGCCCTTGTAGTGCCGAGCCATGCTCGGCAGAGGCCTTACCGGTAGAGCCCACTGCCGAGCATGGCTCGGCACTACATGGGGCGGATCAGTTTGGGTCGACCGGGTTGCCGGCTATCCATACCTGTTGCAATTTCAATTGCGGGTCCAGCACCACCATGTCCGCGCGCAGGCCCGGCGCGATGCGGCCGCGATCTTCCAGGCCGAGGTAATCGGCCTGGATGGTGGAGACACGTTGCGAGGCGTCGGCGAGTTCGAGGCCGACATCGACCAGATTGCGCAGTGCTTGATCCATGGTCAGTGCGCTGCCTGCGAGCGAGCCGGTGGAGAGCCGCACGCAGCCCATGCACTTGTGCACGCGTTGTTCGCCCAGTGCGTATTCGCCATCGGGCATGCCGGTGGCAGCGGTGGCATCGGTGACGGCATACAGGCGCGGGATCGCGCGTACCGCCATGCGGATGGCACCGCGATGCACGTGCTGCAGGTCGGGAATCAGTTCGGCATATTCGGCATGGGCCAAGGCGGCAGCAGCGATACCGGGCTTGTAGTGATCAACGCCGGTCATGCCGTTGAACAGATGGGTGAAGCCAACCGCACCAGCCTGCAGTGCGGCGACCGCATCGTCGTACGTGCCAGCGCTGTGGCCGATCTGCACGCGGATGCCCATCGCTGCCAAAGCCGGAATCAAGGCAGTGTGCTGGCCGATCTCCGGTGCAATCGTCAGCACCTTGATCGGGGCCAGGGCATGCAGGTGCTGCACGGACTCCAGCGTTGCTTCCAGCGTGCGTGGCGGCTGTGCGCCCAGCCGCTGCGGGCTGATGAAGGGGCCTTCCAGATGCACGCCGATGATCTGCGCGGCATCCACATCGGGTGTCGCCATCACCTGGGCGACACCGCGCAGGGCGTTCTCGATCTCCGCGTACTCGGCGGTCATCGTCGTGCCGAGCAGGGTGGTGGTGCCGTAGCGGGCATGGGTGTGGGCGATGTGGCGGGCGACATCGCCGCCCTGCATCAGGTCCACACCAGCCGCGCCATGCACGTGCAGGTCGATGAAGCCGGGCAGGATGATGGGCAGCTCGCCGCCGTCGCCGGCGTGGTCTTCCACGTCCAGCGTGCGCAGCTGCTGGTCGAAGTGAACGTGGCCGCGGCGCCAGCCCAAGGGAGTGAGGATGCGGCCGTACAGGCCGCGGGTAGCGGTCATAGTGGTGGCTCGGCGGTGATCACTTCGATGCCCTGGCGCTGCAGCCCCTCGCGGGTGGCATCGTCGATGCCGGTATCGGTGATGATGGCGTGGATCTGGTCGAGGCGGGCGATGCGGTGCAGGCTCACCCGGCCGAATTTGGAGGCGTCGGTGAGCACCACGATGCGCCGTGCGCGCTCGACCATGCGGTGATTGAGGCGGGCTTCGGCTTCGTCATGGGTGGTCAGGCCGAACTGCAGGTCCAGACCGTCCACGCCAAGGAACAAGGTGTCGAAGCTGTAGGAGGTGAGGCTGGCTTCGGCCTGGCTGCCCTGCAGCGACAGCGACTGCTTGCGCAGCAGGCCGCCGGTCAGCAGTACGTTGACGGCCGGTGCGTTGGCCAGCTCCCAGGCGATGTTCAAACCATTGGTCATCACCGTGACATCGCGGTGGTCGCGCAGGTGTCGGGCCAGGGTCATGGTGGTGGAGCCGGAGTCGATGATGATGTTGTCGCCGGGCTGCACCAGCTGCGCGGCGCGCATGCCGATGGATTCCTTCAGCGACAGGTTCAGCGCATCTTTCTCGTGGATGTCCTGTTCCTGCGGCGGCATGCGTACCAGGGTCGCGCCACCGTGGGTGCGCGTGGCCAGGCCCTGGGCCTCAAAGTGGCCCAGGTCGGTACGGATGGTCACCGCCGACACGCCGAACTGGTCAACCAGTTCGGCAACCTGCACCGAGCCTTGGTCGATCAGGCGTTGCAGGATCTGCTGTCGGCGGGGACGGGTATTGCGCATGGTCAGCTCTCTTGTGCGTTTGAAAGCGGAGATTAACCGTTCGCAAGGTTTTGGGTACGCAAACTTTCGCTTTGCTTGCGCGTACCTGCCTGATTGGCGCTGCAGGCGCGCGCATATTCGCCCAGGCACTGGCCGACGCGATGCTGCACCAGGGCCGTTGGCGTGGCGGCCAACTGGCCCTCGCGCACGGCCACGTACTGGCCAGGCAGGTATTGGCTGAGCAGTACCAGCGGCGGGGTGTGCTGTTCCAGGTTGGCAAACAGCGTCTGCACCGCCTGCAGCAGCTCCGGTTCGCCCCAGTAATAGCGGCAACGGTCACTGAAGGCGTAGGAGCGCAGCAGGCGCAGCGTGGCTTCGTCGCCGTGGTAATGCGCCTGCCAGTTCTTCGGCTTGGCCAGCATCACCTGTTCCAGCACCTGCGGCAGCCTGGAGCACTGCGCGGCGGGCAGCAGTTCGGCTTCGATCGCGGCGAGTGCGAACAGCGCTTCGCGGTAGGCAAACGTTGCCGCAGGGCCGACCTTGAGGATCGCGAAGTGATCGCGCACCAATGCATGCAGGCCGGACTCGCGCTGATAGTCGGTCGAGTGCGCTTCAAACACGATGCGCGGCTGCTGTTCGAGGAAATCAGCCAGCTCGCTGGCAGCGGCGGCGTCGTATTCGTGCACGCTGCTGTGGTCGAAGTCCACGCCCGGCTGCACCACCATGGCGATCACGCGCAGCCAGGCATCACGCAGTTCCGGTGTGTCGAAGGCCTGCTGATGGATGGCCAGGGTCTGCGCGGCAGCGGCCGGCGTGGTGA
This sequence comes from Stenotrophomonas sp. STEN021, assembly GCF_056760175.1. Classification (NCBI taxonomy): domain Bacteria; kingdom Pseudomonadati; phylum Pseudomonadota; class Gammaproteobacteria; order Lysobacterales; family Lysobacteraceae; genus Stenotrophomonas; species Stenotrophomonas sp. STEN021. The sequence goes on from NZ_JBRREH010000021.1 coordinate 41,786, forward strand.
CCGCGAGGCCGCCTGCCAGCGAGGCTTCGCCACCGGGAATCGGCACTTCGGTACCGATCACGTAGACCGGCGGCGGCAGGCCGTTGGCCTTGGCAGTCGCTTCGGCGATGACTGCCAGTTCGGCCGAGCGTGCGGCGACGGTGGCGTCCGGCAGCGGGGTCGGGTCGTCGGCGCAGGACATGCTGCAGTCGAGATGAATCTTGTGGAAGCCAGCGGCGACATAGGCTTCGATCAGCACGCGCGCGTTGGCCATCGCTTCGGCGGCCGGCTGCTTCTGCCAGGCGTTGGGGCCGAGATGGTCGCCGCCCAGGATCAGCTGCGCGCGCGGGAATCCTTCTTCATCGGCGAGTGCTTCCACATAGGCGCGGTACTGCGGCGGGGTCATGCCGGTGTAACCACCGAACTGGTCGACCTGGTTGGAGGTGGCTTCGATCAACAGCACGGTGCCGTGCTGCGCGGCCACATGCATTGCAGCGCGCAACACCTGTTCGTTGCTGCAGCAGACGCTGTACAGGCCGACATTGTGGCCTTGGCGATGAGAGGCAAGCAGGGATTGCAGCGGTGACATGGTCAAGCTCCGGGAATCAGGTAAGCGGGTTGGCAGGCGAGCAGGGCGGCGCCACGGGCACCGCCGGCATCGCCGAAGCGCGGTGGCACGATGGGCGGCACTTCCACGCCGTTGAACAGATGTGCGGCGATGGCCGCGGGCAGCTGCTGGTAGAGCGGCGCGTACTGCGACAGGCCGCCACCGAGCACGATGACGTGCGGGTCCAGCGCGAGAATCAGCGCGGCGAAACTGTGGCCGAGCAGGTCGCGATGGATATCCAATGCCTGCATGGCGCGGATGTCACCGGCCTCGGCCTGGGCGATGACTTCGCTGGCGTTGGCCGCATTGCCGCCAAGATGGCGTTCGATCATGGCCACGCCGCTGCCGGAGACATAGCGCTCCACGCAGCCGCGCAGGCCGCAGCCACACTCCAGCAGTGGCAGACCGTGCCGTTGCAGCAGGTTGGCTGGAACACTCCAGTGGCCCCATTCGCCGGCCAGGCCGTTGAAGCCACCGACCAGCTTGCCGTGCAGGCAGTAACCACCGCCGGCACCGGTGCCGAGGATGGCGCCGAACATGCTGGCGTAACCGTTCGCCGCGCCACCGTGTGCTTCCGACAATGCAAAACACTGCAGGTCGTTGCCGAAGTGCAGCGGTCGCTGCAGGCGCGCCTGCAGGTCGGCGCTGACGCATTGGCCGGTCAGTGCCGGTACGTTGGCACTGAGCTGGCGGCCACTGCGCCGCTCGCGCACGCCGGGCAGGGCGATGCCGATGGCCTGCGCGCGTTGGCCGAGTTCTGCATCGGCATCTGCAACCAGCGTTTCCACCGCCTGCAGGAAACCGTTGTAGTCGCCCTGCGGGGTCGCGATGCGTTTGCGCCACACGACCTGCAGGGCGGCATCGCAGGCCACCAGTTCAATCTTGGTACCGCCAATGTCGATGCCATAACAGGCCGGGGCGCGGGTATCAGCCATGGTGGATGGTGACGCCCTTGACCACGCGGTTGACGGTGCCGTCCGGGAACGGATTATCCGGGGTCAGGCCGAGTGCGGCCGAGCGCTGCAGTGCGTACAGCTGTGCGAACGGCAGCCACACCGGCGCCAGCCAGCTGTCGGGCAGGGCAGGCACGGACAAGGTGTAGTCGTCATGGATGCCCAGGTCCGAGTGCGGGCCGATCGACAGCACCTTGCCGGCAACGCCATCACCGCGCAGTTCTTCCAGCAGATCCTGTTCGTAGCGACGCGACAGCGGCTCGGCGCTGCGCAGCACGACGACCAGGGTTTCATCATTGAGCGTGGACTTGGGGCCGTGGCGGAAACCCAGCGGGGTATTGGCCAGTGCCAGCACGCGGCCGGCAGTGAGTTCCAATACCTTCAGCGCAGCTTCGCGGGCCAGCGCTTCCAGCGGACCACTGGCAAGGTAGATAACGCGGTTGTATGGCTGCGCAGCGAGTGCAGCGACCACAGCATCCCAGTTGTCCAAGCCCTGGCGCGCGAGTGCGGCAACCTGCTGCAGGCGCTGTACACGCTCGGCCCAGGGGGCGCTGTCGAACACGGTCAGTGCGGTCAGCAGCATGCAGCTCAGGCTGCTGGTCATGGCGAAGGCGCGGTCGCAGCTGGCGGCCGGCATCAGCAGCGTGCAGGTGTCGTCACGACCGGCGCCACGGCGGGCCAGTTCGCCGTCGGCATTGCAGGTGATGTCGAGGAAGCGGGCATCGTCGACGTCGGCGCGGACGCGGTCGACGGCGGCCACGCTTTCCGGGCTGGAGCCGCTGCGGCCGAACGACACCAGCAGGGTCGGGCGGTCGCGCTGCAGGTACAGCGCCGGGTGGGTGAGCAGGCTGGTGGTGTGCACGGCGCGCACTTCGGCCGGCCACTGCGCATTGATGGTGTCGGCCACCATCTCGGCGATGAAACCGGAGCTGCCGGCGCCAGTGAAGATCACCCGCTGGCGCGGATCGGACAGGCGCTGCCCAAGGAAATCCTGCAGGCGCGTGCTGGCCTGTTGCAGGTCGATGGCAAGGGTTTCCCACAGCGCGGGCTGCTGGGCGATTTCGGTAGCGGTATCGGCTCCGCCCAGGCGCTGCCAGGCGGTCAGATCGTGAAGCAGGGTGGCATCCATGTGTGATTCCTGATTGGCCAGCGCACCATCTTTCTTTTCTTTCGGAATGTCAAATACCGAAAGCAAAACGAAAGAATTTATTTAATTAGACTTTGCTGACTTGAGAATCGTCCGAAGCGAAAGGTTTCCCGGGAAACCCTTTCGCAGCAATGAATACGCTCAGCTGCGCGATGTGAAAGTTGTTGCTGTGCATCATCTTTCGATTGCAAGAAATATTACTTATCTTTTGCTTTCATTTTGTTGACATCTTTCGATTTCCTGCCCTAGAGTCGGCGCACTCGGTTTCGAAACGCCCGTTGAACGGGTTGGAGGCAAGGTGGAACACTGCGTTCGTCAATCGCCGCTGCTGCTGGCGCTGCTTTCGGCCTTGTTGTTGCCGGCAGTGACCGCACAGGCCGAGCCCATCGGCAATCTGCGCTCCGTCACCGCCAGCGATGGCCGTGACGGCGTGCGTGCCTGGGACGTACGCAGTGACAACGGCAGCACCCTGCGCATCGAGGTGCTGGCCAACGACATCGTGCATGTGCAGGCCGGCCGCAACGGCAAACTGACCGGCGCCGGCGACAAGGCCGCGCCCATCGTGTTGCCGCAGCCCGTGCAGCAGGTGCAGGCGCGGCTGGAAGAAGACGCGCAGGAAATCCGCGTGCGTACCCCGGCGCTGGTCCTGCATGTGCAGCGGCAGCCCCTGCAGCTGCGGCTGGAGCGTCTGGATGGTGGCAAGCCGGTGTCGCTATGGCAGGAACAGCAGCCGTTGGATCTGGGCGCCGAACAGAGCGTGCAGGTGCTGTCCTCGCAGGCCGATGAAGCCTTCTACGGCGGCGGCCAGCAGAACGGCCGTTTCCAGTTCAAGGGCCGCGAGCTTGAAGTTTCCTATTCCGGTGGCTGGGAAGAGGGCGACCGCCCGAGCCCGGCGCCGATGCTGCTCAGCTCACGCGGCTGGGGCATGTTGCGCAATACCTGGAGCGACGGCAGCTATGACCTGCGCCAGCCGGACCAGGCCACGTTGCTGCACCGCGAAGATCGCTTCGACGCCTATTACTTCGTCGGCAATGATCTGCAGCGTCTGCTGGAGCGCTACACCCAGCTGACCGGCCGGCCGAACATGGTCGCGCGCTGGGCGCTGTCCTATGGCGACGCCGACTGCTACAACGACGGCGACAACATCAAAAAGCCTGGCAGCGTGCCCGAAGGCTGGAGCGATGGCCCCACCGGCACCACTATCGACGTGGTCAACAGCGTCGCTGCCAAGTACCGCGAAAACGACATGCCGGGCGGCTGGATCCTGCCCAACGATGGTTACGGCTGCGGTTACAAGCAGTTGCCGGAAACCGTGCAGGGCCTGGCCAAGTACGGCTTCAAGACCGGCCTGTGGACCGAGAACGGCGTCGACAAGATTGCGTGGGAAGTCGGCAAGGCCGGCAGCCGCGTGCAGAAGCTGGACGTGGCCTGGACCGGGCAGGGCTATCAGTTCGCGATGGATGCCAATCGCCAGGCGTTTGACGGCATCCTCAACAATTCCGATTCGCGCCCCTTCCTGTGGACGGTGATGGGTTGGGCCGGCATCCAGCGTTATGCGGTTGCATGGACCGGTGACCAGAGCAGCAGCTGGGATTACATCCGCTGGCACGTGCCGACCCTGGTGGGTTCGGGCCTGTCGGGCATGGCCTACGCCAGCGGCGACGTCGATGCGATCTTCGGTGGCAGCGCCGAGACCTTCACCCGCGACCTGCAGTGGAAGACCTTCACTCCGGTGCTGATGGGCATGTCCGGCTGGTCGTCGAACGCGCGCAAGCACCCCTGGGCCTTCGACGAGCCCTACCGTTCGATCAACCGCGACTACCTCAAGCTGAAAATGCGCCTGACCCCGTATATGTATGGGCTGGTGCACGATGCCGCACAAAGCGGTGCGCCGCCGGTACGCGGGCTGATGTGGGACAACCCGCAGGACCCGCACGCGCAGGACGAAACCTACAAGTACCAGTTCCTGCTCGGCCGTGATCTGCTGGTGGCGCCGGTGTATCGCAGCCAGGCGGCAAGCCGTGGCTGGCGCCGCGACATCCATCTGCCGGCCGGTGGCTGGTACGACTATTGGGATGGCCGCCATCTGCAGGCCGGTGCCGAAGGCAGGCAGCTCGACCGTCCGGTCGAACTGGCGACGCTGCCGGTGTTCGTGCGTGCCGGCGCGATCCTGCCGATGTATCCGGAGATGCTGTTCGACGGCGAGAAGCCGCTGGATGAAGTGACCTTCGATCTGTATCCGCAGGGCGAGTCCAGCTACACGCTGTACGAAGACGATGGCAGCACCCGCCGTTACCAGAAGGGTGAGTCCAGCACGCAGCAGATCCGCGTGCAGGCACCGGCGCAGGGCAGTGGCCCGGTGCAGGTGGAGATCGCGCCGGTACAGGGCGAGTATCAAGGTCAGTTGGCGCAGCGCCGTTACGGCCTGCGCGTGTTGAATCGCAGCGCACCGACTGCCGTGCAACTGGATGGCCGCACGCTGCCCAGGCTGGCTGATGCCGCTGCATTGCAGGCAGCCAGCGAGGGCTGGTACTTCGATGGCAAGGAGCGCAAGGGCACCCTGCACGTGCGTACTGCCAGCCAGGACATCCGCGCGCCGCTGAACCTGCAGCTGGATTTCCCGGTCGCCGCCGCGCTGGCCGACGACGCCTTCCCGAACGCACCGGAGCTGGGCCGCGCGCTGCCGTCTGACAGCCTGCTGGTGGTCAACCGCCCGGCCGAAGAACCCGGCCATCCGCTGGAAAACGCCTTCGACGACGATCCGGCGACGTGGTTCCGTAGCGTGCGCAACCAGGCCATCCGCACCGGCGCCCACGAATGGGTGGTGGGTTTTGGCGAGCGCAAGCTGATTGATGGCATCGAGCTGGCACCGCGCAACGACCAGCACTGGAAGCATGGTCAGGTGCGTGATTACGAAATCTACATGGCCGACAGCAATGGCGAGTGGGGCAAGCCGATTGCCAGTGGTCACCTGCAGCTGAAGCAGGAACTGCAGCGCATCGATTTCCCGGCCCATGCCGGCCGTCTGCTGCGCTTCCGCGTGCTCAGCGTGCAGAACCCCGACGGTGACGGCGCAAGTGGCGCCGATCCGATGGTGACCGCAGCGCAGGGCAGCACCGCACGTGCGGTGGATGCACTGCAGCCGCGCGATGTTGGCCCGATTGCACTGTCCACCTTCCACATCCTCGAGCAGCAAACGGTCGAGCGGCCGGCGCGACAGCTATACCTCTCCCAGCTGCCGCTGCCGGCCGTGTTGGCCGCCCAGGTGCATGCCGACCGTTCGTTCGCTGCCGCGGTGCCGATGCGCATGAACGGCTTGCAGTTCCGCCGTGGCCTCGGCGTCGGCGCACAGAGCCGCATCGACATGAGCTTGAAGGGCCAGTGGAAAACGTTGCGCGCCGACCTCGGCGTCGATGACCAATGCCGTCAGGCCGGTGGTCTGCAGTTCCAGGTATGGGGTGATGACCGCCTGCTCTATGACAGCGGCTTCGTCAAAGCGCCGGGCGTGGTCAAGCCCGAGCTCGACATCCGCGGTCTGTCCAGACTGAGTCTGCGCACCTTGGGCGCGCAGGGTAGCCAACCGTCCCAGGTCTGCGCCAACTGGGCCAACGCCGTACTGATAGGCGAGGAGGGCGATTCCGCCGACATCCTCGCCCCATGACCCACCCGTAACACCGCTCCTCCCACCGGATTACCCCCGGCTACGGTCCAAGAACCGTGGCATGGGATCGCTTTGCCCGCCAACTGCTTTTTTTTTGCGTGCCCTTGCCAGGAGAGAACCCCGATGTTGCCAGCCAACCGCAGTGCCAAACGCTGTTTGCAAGCTCCACTATCGTTGGCTGTTGCCAGCGTGCTGTTCGCCATCGCCGCACCTGCCTTCGCGCAGGACAAGGCCGATAAGGAAAAGGACAAGACCACCGAGTTGGCCCGCATCGAGGTCACCGGTTCCAACATCCGCCGCACCGATGTGGAAACCGCATCGCCGGTGCAGGTGATCAGCAAGCAGGACATCGAAAACATGGGCGCGCGCACGCTGTTGCAGGTGCTCGACAATCTGCCGGCGGCACGACCGGGCCAGGTTGATTCCAAGTCGTTGTTCTCCGGTTCCGATGGTGCTTCACAGGCCAACCTGCGCGGCCTCGGCGCACAGGGCACGCTGGTGCTGTTGAATGGCCGCCGTCTGTCGTACTACGGCGCACCGGCTGGCTTCCAGACCCAGTTCGTCAACATCGATGCCATTCCTGCCGCCGTCATCGAGCGCATGGAAGTGCTGACCGATGGCGCGTCGGCCGTGTACGGCACCGATGCGGTGGCAGGCGTCATCAACGTCATTACCAAGAGCAGCTACCAGGGCCTGGAAGTCAGCGGCACCTGGGACACCGCTTCGCGTTTTGATTCGTTCGGTGAAAAGCAGGCCAGCGTCACTGGCGGTTTCGGCGACATGGCCGAGGACGGCTACAACGTCTATGCCAGCATCAACCTGTATGAGCGCGACGGCATTCCGGACAGCGAGTGGTACCTGAAGCACCCGGGCCAGTTCTACGTCAACAATCCGGACTACATCAAGAATCTGCGGCTGGACACCGGCAGTGCGCCGGGCGTGTTCAACCCCGGCTATTACTACGCCATCGATCCGGTCACCGGCGTGCGCAAGGACGAGGCTGCACCGGGCTGCAACAACGTACTGCAGGTCAGCAGTGGCACCCGCTGTATCTGGCAGACCTGGATGAACCGGCAGATCAACGGCGGCGCCGATTCCAAGCGCGTCACTGCCTACGTCAATGGTCATTACCAGCTCAATGACAGCACCGAGGCATTCGCCGAAGTCACCTATACCGACATCGACCTGCACGCCAACGGCGGCACCCCGCGCGCTTACGGCACCACCACCGGCAATCCGCAGAGCTGGTTCTCGCGCAACACCGGCAACACGGTCAACCAGTTCCTGACCCCGTGGCTCGGCCCGAACAACGAATACAACCACGCCAGCCCGGAGTTGAAGGCGATGAATGGCGGTGTGGTCGGTTTGGGTTACCTGCTGCAGGACGTCGGCGGTGGCCACTTCGGTCAGCGCAATACCGACGACAGCTACCGTGTGGTGGCAGGTCTGCGTGGTGCTGCTGGCGACTGGAACTGGGAAACAGCGTTCGCCACCGCCGGTTCGCACTCGGTCACTTACCAGACCACCAACGTCAACCTGAAAGGCTTCGAGAAAGCCTTCGGTCCGTACACCATCGATCCGGGTACCGGCCGCGTCATCATTTCCGATCATCCCGCCTATAAGTTCGGTGAGATCAGTGAAGCCAACGCGGCGCTGATCCGCGAAGCCTTCCCGACCTTCGACATCGAGTCGTGGACCCGCCTGCACACCCTGGACGGCAAGATCGAAGGCCCGCTGTTCAACATGCCGGCTGGCGAAGTGCGCGCGGCCTTCGGCTTCAATGCCACCCGCGAGACCTTCTACACCCCGGGCAACCCGGACGCTGCCAACGGCCTGATCACCCAGCAGGGCGGCTCGTGGTTCGACGGCAAGCGCAACACCTATGCGCTGTTCTCCGAAGCCGTGGTGCCGCTCACCGAGAAGCTCGAGATGGACCTGGCACTGCGCCTGGACAAGTACCCGGGCTTCAGCGCCAATGCCGCACCGAAGATCGGCCTGAAGTACCAGGCACTACCGCAACTGGTGCTGCGTGGTACCTATTCGGAAGGCTTCCGTGCACCGAGCCTGGCTGAAGCGGGTAGCGGTGGCGTGTATGCGCAGATCGGCGGCTACCGTGATGAAGTCCGTTGCGCCGAAACCAATGCGATCGCCGGCCTGCTGCGGCAGTCCAACCGCGTCGTCGACAAGGACCTGGGCAACAGCCTGTGGAACAGCGATTGCGCCCGCAACGTGGCGCGCATGACGCAGCCCAACCAGGACCTGAAGCCGGAGAAGGCGAAGATCGCCACGCTGGGCGTCGTGCTGGAGCCGACCGATTGGCTGTCGGTGTCGGCCGACTACTGGTTCGTGTACCGCCGCGATGAAATCGTCGCACCGGACTACAGCAAGGAAGAAGACATCGATTCGATGACGCGTTTCCCGATCACCGAGTCCGACAAGTCCAACCTCGCTGCACTGGCTGCGATGTGCAACGACCCTGCCAGCGGCGTGACCTGTCCGGGCACCTTGCCGGGCTACAGCATCGGCAACGTGGCCAGCGTGATCGGTCAGTACAGCAACCGTGGCCGCACCCTTATCGACGGCTTCGACGTCGATCTGCGCAGCCGCTTCGACCTGGGTGAATGGGGCCGCCTGAACATCGGTGTGGCCGCGACGATTGCCAACCGCAACATGTACAACTCCGACAACGGTGACGGCTGGTACTACGGCAACGTGGTTGGCTACTACAACAACCCGAAGGTCCGCGCCACGTTCAATACCAACTGGACCTACGGCAAGTGGGATACCGGCTTCTACGTCAACTATGTCGGCGGCACCAAGTGGGCCTATGACCGCATCGATGCGCAGGACAACAACGCGCAGACCTGCACGGGCAGCTTCCTCGATCTGGCCCCCGGCCATTGCGGTGGCGCACCGGCATGGTGGACGGCCAACCTGAGCGTCAACTGGCGTCCGATCGAGAAGCTGAGCGTCGGTGTGACGGTGAAGAACCTGTTCAACCGCCTGCCGTTCTACGATCCGAACGACTGGATGAACTTCTCCGGCTATGCCAACAACTTTGGTCGCATCTACAGCGTGACCGCCACCTACAAGTTCTGATCCACCGCAGCAGTGCTTCCCCCTCATGCATTGCATGAGGGGGAAGACAGTGACACCGTCAGCACGGTCGTGGCACACCTGCCATCACCGGCACGACCCCTGAAAGAGGAAACACAATGAAGCGTAGGGAATTCATCATGGCCAGCGCGGCCTTGGCCGCCACCAGCCTGCTGCCGAATACGCCAGCCTGGGCATGTGGCCGCAAGGTGCGCCTTGGCGTGATCGGCACCGGCATGCGAGGCCAGGTACTGCTGAAGGAACTGGTACGCCGCGACGACGTCGAAGTGGTTGCCCTGTGCGACATCGAGCCGATCATGCTCGGCCGCGCCATGGACATGGTGGCCAAGGCTGGCAAGCCCGCGCCGCAGGCCTATGGCGCGGACCGTGACCAGAATGCCTGGAAGCGCCTGCTGGAGCGGCGCGGCCTGGATGGCGTGATCATCGCCACCCCGTGGGAGCTGCATGCACCGATGGCGATCGCGGCGATGCAGGCCAAGGTCGCGGTGGGCTGCGAAGTGGTTGCCGGCATCACCCTGCAGGACCATTGGGATGTGCTCAATACCCAGCTCAGCACCGGCACCCCGTACATGCTGCTGGAGAACGTCTGCTACCGCCGTGACGTGATGGCCGCGCTGCAGATGGTGCGTCAGGGCCTGTTCGGCGAACTGGTGCACCTGCAGGGCGGTTACCAGCACGACTTGCGTGGAGTGAAGTTCAACTCGGGTGATCCGTCGCAGCCCTATGACAGCGGCGTCGAGTTCGGCGCCAAGGGCTGGTCGGAAGCACGCTGGCGCACCGAGCACTCGGTCGAGCGCAATGGCGAGCTGTATCCCAGCCACGGCATCGGCCCCTGCGCGATGTATACCGGCATCAACCGTGGCAACCGTTTCACCCATATCAATGCCTTCGCCAGCAAGGCGCGCGGCCTGCACGAGTACACCGTGGCCAAGAGCGGTGGCACCACCCATCCGAGCACCAAGGTCAAGTTCAAGCTCGGCGATATCGTCACCACCACGCTGGCCTGCGAGAACGGCGAGACCATCCTGCTGCAGCACGACACCTCCTTGCCGCGTCCGTACTCGATGGGCTTCCGTGTGCAGGGCACCAAGGGGCTGTGGATGGACGTCAACCACGGCATCCATATCGAAGGCCGCAGCCCGCCGCACCAGTGGGAAGAGTTCAAAACCTACCAGGACCAGTACGAGCACCCGCTGTGGAAGCAGCATGCTGACACTGCCGCCAGCGCCGGTCACGGTGGCATGGACTGGTTCGTGATCCACGCCTTCGTGGAAGCACTGAAGGCCAAGGCACCGATGCCGATCGACATCTACGATGCCGTGACCTGGAGTGCGATCACGCCGTTGTCCGAGCAGTCGATCGCCAACAGCTTCCAGACCCTGGAGTTCCCGGACTTCACCAAGGGCCTGTGGCAGCAACGCAAGCCGATCTTCGCCTTCGACGGCAGTTATTGATCCGCCGTGTTTCTGCCCCCTCCCTTGCGCCGAAGGCGTAGGGGAGGGTTGGGGAGGGGTTGGGCTTTTAGGCCTTTCCAGCAATGCCAGCTTCGCGGCTGACGCCGCTCCTACAGCGCTGTCTAGCGTTCCAATTCCACGTCAGGATCCGCCACCGGTGACGGCGGCGTCGCCGGCACTTCCGCCGGGGTGGCCTGCGCTGGCTTGTCGAGGATGCTGGCGCTGCGCCAATTACCCCAGCGGTAATAGGCCATGATCATCAGCATCGAGCACAGGGCGCTGACCGGGAAGCTCCACCAGATCGCATCGGCACCAAAGCGTGGCTGCAGCCACAGCGCGAACGGTACACGGATGCCCCACATGCCGATTGCCAGGATCAACAGCGGTGGCAGCACCGCGCCGGTGGAACGGACCACGCCGGACAGCACGAAGTTGACGCCGAAGAACAGGAACGACCACACCGCGATGTGGTTCAGATGGCGGCCGATTTCCAGCGCCTCGCTGGCTGCCGGCAGGAACAAGGCCAAGGTGCTGCGATCAAACAGGATGATTGGTGCGATCAGGGCACCGGTCAGCAGGAAATTGAACAGCACGCCGGTACGCGCCGTGGCTTCCACCCGTGGCCAGAGGCCGGCGCCGACGTTCTGTGCGGCCATCGTCGAGCAGGCTGCGCCAATGGCCATGGCCGGCATCTGCACATAGGTCCACAACTGCATCGCCGCGCCATAGGCCGAGGCGGTTTCCACCCCGTAGCCATTGACCATGCTGATCATCATGATCATCGCCAGCGAGATCAGGATCATCTGCAGGCCCATCGGCACGCCCTTGACCACCAGCGCCTTGAGGATGACGGTGTCGATCTTCAGCAGGCCGATGTCCTTGCGCCCCAGCCACAGCATGTGTCGTTTGTTGCGCAGGTAGAGCATCAGCCCGGCCAGCGCCAGGCCCTGCGAGAAGAAGGTGGCCCACGCCGCGCCGGCAATGCCGAGCTCCGGGAATGGCCCCACACCGAAGATCAGCAGCGGGTTGAAGGCGATATCCATCAGCACCGCCAACAGCAGGAAGCGGAACGGCGTGCGCGCATCGCCGGCACCGCGCAGGGCGGCGGTAATGAAGGCAAATGCGTACAGCAGCGGCATCGCCAGGAAGATCACCTTCAGATAGGCATCGGCCATCGGCAGCGATTCGGCCGGTGTGCCCATCGCCAGCAGCAGGCGGTGCGACAGGAACCAGCCCAGCACCGCGATCACCGCAGACAGGCTGATGAAGAAGGTGGCGCTGGTGCCCATCACCCGCCGTGCCTGTGGCAGGTCCTTGGCGCCGATGGACTGGCCGATCAGGATGGTGGCGGCCATGCCGATGCCGAATACCGAGCCGATCAGGAAGAACATGATGTTGTTGGCGTTGGCCGTGGCGGTCAGCGCCGCCTCGCCGAGGAACTTGCCGACCCAGATGGCATTGACCGACCCGTTCAGCGACTGTGCGATGTTGCCAGCCAGAATGGGTAGCGCGAACATCAGCAGGCTGGTGCCGATCGGGCCTTCGGTCAGTGAGCGGGTTTGCTTGGTTTTCGACATGGACAACGTTGTCGGGATCGGGGCAGGCACACTAGCATCTTGCAGGTGAGGGTGCCGGAGTCAGGTATCAACGATGGGTGACTTACACAGGAGTCATGGCAACGCGATGAGTGGTGACGTCGTAGTGGTAGCAAGCATTCGTCTTGACGTGTGGCTGTGGGCTGCGCGTTTCTTCAAGACCCGCAGCCTGGCCAAGCAGGCGGTGGAGACCGGCAAGGTGGACGTGGAAGGGCAACGCCCCAAGTCGTCCCGCGCCATTCGGCTGGGCGATGCGCTGCGGGTGCAGCGTGGCGATGAGGTTTTCGAGATCGCCGTACGCGGGCTCAGTGACAAACGCGGTTCGGCGCCGGTAGCGCAGGCCATGTACGAAGAGTCGGCGGCCTCGAAGCAGGCGCGTCACGAACTGCACCTGCGTCGTGCCGCAGAACGCACCGGCTACCAGGCCCCGGAGCACAAACCCGACAAGCGCGCCCGGCGTTTGATCCGTGCCCTGGGCGACCTCGACGCGCTCTGATCCGCCCGCCCGGCAAACGATTCACCGTAGTGCCGAGCCATGCTCGGCAGTGGGCTCTACCGGTAAGGCCTCTGCCGAGCAT
>NZ_JBRREH010000022.1:0-53864 GCF_056760175.1 Stenotrophomonas sp. STEN021
CGGCTCTACGCCCCCTCCCTTTGGCGCAGCCAAGGGGAGGGCTGGGGAGGGGTGGCTTCTGACTGGCTGATGCGGTCGGGGCTTCGCGGCTTACGCCGCTCCTACAAAACAAACAAAAAACGCCGGCTTCTGGCCGGCGTTTTGTTCAACTCACGCAGGTTGGCCTATCAGCCTTCCCACTTGCCCTGTGCAGCCAGGCCGTTTTCCTTGGCACGCTCGAACACGGTCTTCTGCGCGGCAGCGTAGTTGCCCTTCATGTCCTTGGCCCACAGCTTCAGTGCAGCCTGCTGCATCGCGCGGCCATAGGAGAAGCTCAGCGGCCACGGCAGGGTGCCGACCTGGTTCATGGCGTTGAGGTGAGCGGTGGACTGCTCGTCGCTCTGGCCGCCGGACAGGAACACCACGCCCGGCAGGATCGCCGGCACGGTCGACTTCAGGCACATCACGGTGGACTCGGCCACTTCCTCGACATCCACCTGCTCGTCGCAGGTCTTGCCCGGGATGACCATCGAGGCCTTCAGGATGGTGCCTTCCAGCACCACGTTCTGCTGGTACAGCGCGTCGAACAGCGAGCGCAGCGTGGCTTCGGTGACTTCGTAGCAGGTCTCGATGTCGTGGTCGCCGTCCATGATCACTTCCGGCTCGACCATCGGCACCAGGCCGCATTCCTGGCACAGGGCGGCATAACGGGCCAGCGCGTGGGCGTTGGACTCGATGCAGGTGCCCGACGGCATGCTTTCGCCGATGTTGATCACCGCACGCCACTTGGCGAAACGCGCGCCCAGCTTGTAGTACTCCTGCAGGCGCTCACGCAGGCCGTCCAGGCCTTCGGTCACCAGCTCACCGGGGCAGCCGGCCAGCGGGTGCGCACCCTTGTCGACCTTGATGCCCGGGATCATCCCGTTGTCGGCCATGAACTTGGCGAACGGCACGCCGTCCTTGGTCGACTGGCGAATGGTTTCGTCGTACAGGATGGCGCCGGAGATGTGCTCGTTGAGCTTCGGCGTGGTCAGCAGCAGTTCGCGGTAGGCACGACGGTTTTCTTCCGTGTTCTCGATGCCGACGCTTGCGAAGCGCTTGGCAATCGTACCGGTGGATTCGTCAATGGCGATGATGCCCTTGCCCGGGGCAACCATGGCCTGGGCGGTTTCAGCCAGCAGTTCGATGCTCATGAGGTTCCTGTGACAGCGTGCGGGAAAACCCGGATTATAGCCCGGCACGCTCACCGGCTGGCTGCCCGCAAGGTCTGGAACCGGTTTCAGTGTGTCAGGTCAGGACAAAACCTGTCCGCTCCGATCAACTTGTGACCGGAGCGGTGGCTTGTTGCTGGCGTCGCTTACAGGTCGCCCAGACCGCTGGCGCGGCCGTCGTTACCCACTTCCAGCAGACGCAGGGTATTGGTGGCGCCATGGGTTTCCATGTGCTCGCCACTGGTGAACACCACGCGATCACCCGCCTGCAGCAGGTTGGACTCGACCAGCAGACGGATGCTGCCGCGCGCCGCTTCGCGCGGGGTGAAACCACGGCTGTCGAAGTTGATCGGGAACACGTCACGCATCAGCGCCATCTGCCGGCGCGCACCGTCATGGCGGGTGACCGCGTAGATCGGCGACTTGGCGCGGAAGCGCGACAGGTAACGCGCGGTGCCACCGGATTCGGTCATCGCCACGATGGCGCGCACGCCCACGTGCTGGGCCAGGAACATGGTGCCCATGGCGATGGCCTGGTCGGCACGCTCCAGGTTGCGCGGCGAGGCATTGAAGTCGGTCTCGGTCTGGAACTGGCGCTCGGCACCGAGACAGATGCGGGCCATCGCCTCGACCGCCTTGACCGGATAGGCACCGGCCGCGGTTTCGGCCGACAGCATCACCGCGTCGGTACCGTCGATGACCGAGTTGGCCACGTCCAGCACCTCGGCACGGGTCGGGATCGGGCTTTCCACCATCGATTGCAGCATCTGCGTAGCGGTGATGACCACCTTGTTCTGCGCCAGCGAGGCCTTGATGATCTTCTTCTGCAGACCCGGCAGCTCGGCGTCGCCGATTTCCACGCCCAGGTCGCCACGCGCCACCATCACCACATCGCTGGCGTCGACGATCTCTTCCAGGTTCTCGATGGCCTCGGTGCGCTCGATCTTGGACACCAGCGCGGCGTAGCAGCCATGCGACTCGGCGATCTCACGCGCATCGTTCATGTCCTGCGCATTGCGGCAGAACGAGACGGCGATGAAGTCGACGCCGATCTTGGCGACGATGCCGATCAGCTCCTTGTCGCGCTCGGTCAGCGCACCCAGCGACAGGCCACCGCCCTGCTTGTTCAACCCCTTGCGGTCGGACAGCACGCCATCGTTGAGCACGGTATTGATGATGCGCTCGCCCTGTACTTCCACGACCTGCAGCTGCATCAGGCCATCGTCGAGCAGCAGCACGTCGCCCGGCGCCACGTCCTGCGGCAGGCCGAGGTAGCTCACGCCCACCTGGCTGGTGTCACCGGCCGGTGCCGAGGTGCTGGCGATCAGGTCGAAACGGTCACCGGCCTTCAGCGTGATCTTGCCTTCGGCAAAACGCTCGATGCGGATCTTCGGGCCTGGCAGGTCAGCCAGGATGCCGACTTCCACGCCCACGCGCTGGGCAGCGGCACGCACGTCGGCGGCACGCTTGGCCTGGCCGGACGGATCGCCGTGGGAGAAGTTCAGACGCACAACATTGACGCCGGCGCGGAATAGATCGTCCAGCACCCCTGGCGCGTCAGTTGCCGGCCCGAGGGTGGCGAGGATCTTGGTGCGGCGCTGACGTTCAATCATTGTGCGTGGTCTCCCTAATAGACCGCCGAAAGTAGCACATCCATTGCATGACAACGATGTCGCATACGATTTCATTCGACACTTTCTGCTGTGTCCCAAAGACAGGCCAGACAGTCGATCTGGACATACCGTACGGTATGACAACGCGGGACCTATAGCTGACTTGCATAGGTCAATAAGCCAGGGAGATAGCTCAGCACGCGAATGTTGCTGTTGCGTGTTGGCACGCGGGGAAGATGTGCTGCTTTGCAGCAAGAAAAGCTGGCAGTGAAGACATGCCGAAGACATCGGGTGACAAGTGGTGCCGGGGAGGCGGCCAATGCCTGGAGCTCCCCCCACACCTTTCAGGCCGTCATTCCCGCGCAGGCGGGAATGACAAATCTTTTTTCCTGCGTTCAGTACATCGCGGCTCCGAATGCGGAAGCCGCGAAAACCCAAACCCTCAATCAACCGCGCAGCACCGCCGCCAACTCATCCGGCGTAGCCGCCAACGCGCCAGCCCCGGCAGCCTGCAACTCTTCGCGGCCACCAAAGCCCCACAGCACGCCGACATTGCGCATGCCGTGGTGACGTGCGCCTTCGATGTCCATGCGGCGGTCGCCGATCATCCAGCACTGCGGCGCCTGCAATTGCAGACGCTGCAAGGCCTCGGCGATCAACTCCGGCTTGTGGCTGCGCGAACCATCTTCGGTCGCGCCGATGATGTCCTCGAAGCAGCCACCAAACGGCAGGTGCTCGACGATGCGCCGCGCATGCGGCTCGTTCTTGGCGGTGACCACGGCCAGCCGATGGCCGGCCGCGTGCAGGCCCTGCACCACATCACCGATACCGGCGTAGATGTCGTGCTCCTTCCAGCCGTGCTCATCGAAGCGCTCGCGGTACAACTCCACCGCCCGCTCCACGCGCAGGGCGTCACCGAACAAGGGCTTGAAGCTGGTACGCAGCGCCGGGCCGATCCACTTGCGCAGCTCAGCATCGCCTGGCACCGGTTGATCCATCTGCTCCAGCGCATAGGCCACGCAGCGGGTGATGCCGACGGCCGAATCAATCAGCGTGCCGTCGAGATCGAAGAAGAAAACATCGCGGCTCACGAGCCGCGCGCCTCCAATGCTGCCACCGCCGGCAAGGTCTTGCCTTCCAGGAACTCCAGGAACGCGCCGCCGCCGGTAGAGATGTAGCTCACCTGCTTGGCGATGCCGTACTTGTCGACCGCAGCCAGGGTATCGCCACCGCCGGCAATCGAGAACGCACTGGAACTGGCGATGGCCTTGGCCAGCGCTTCCGTACCCTTGCCGAACGCGTCGAACTCGAACACGCCAACCGGGCCGTTCCAGACCACGGTGCCGGCCTTGGCGATCAGCTCGGCATACTGCGCAGCTGTCTGCGGGCCGATATCCAGAATCATGTCATCGGCGCCAACGGCATCAACCGCCTTGATCGTGGCCGGAGCGTCAGCCGCGAATGCGGGCGCCACCACAACATCGGTCGGCAGCGGGATCTCGGCACCACGTGCCTTGGCGTCGGCATCGATCTTGCGCGCGGTGTCGAGCAGGTCGTTCTCGACCAGCGACTTGCCCACGCCATGGCCTTCGGCCGCGATGAAGGTGTTGGCGATGCCGCCACCGACGATCAGCTGGTCGACCTTGCCGACCAGGCTGGACAGCAGCTCCAGCTTGGTCGAGACCTTGGAGCCGGCCACGATCGCCAGCAGCGGGCGCGCCGGGTTGGCCAGCGCCTTGTCCAGCGCGTCCAGTTCGGCCATCAGCAGCGGGCCGCCGGCAGCGACCGGAGCGAAGCGGATCACGCCATGGGTCGAGGCCTGCGCGCGGTGCGCGGTGCCGAAGGCATCCATCACGAACACGTCGCACAGCGCGGCGTACTTCTGCGACAGCGCCTCGTCGTCCTTGCCCTCACCCACGTTCATGCGGCAGTTTTCCAGCAGCACGATCTGGCCCGGAGCCACATCAACGCCGTCGACCCAGTCCTTGACCAGCGGCACGTCCACGCCCAGCAGCTCGGACAGACGCTTGGCCACCGGCGCCAGCGAATCGGCTTCGCTCCACACGCCTTCCTTGGGACGGCCCAGGTGCGAGGTCACCAACACAGCGGCGCCCTTCTCCAGTGCCAGCTTCAGGGTCGGCAGCGAGGCGGTGATGCGCTGCTCGGAGGTGATCTTGCCGCTCTCGTCGATTGGCACGTTCAGATCCTGGCGGATCAGTACGCGCTTGCCGGAAAGGTCGAGGTCGGTCATGCGAACGATGGACATGGCAGGATCAGCTCCGCAAAGATGGGGGAAACCGCAATTCTCGCCCGCCCTGCCTGATGGGGCAAACCCAAGGTGCACCGGATGTCACCACGCCTGCCGCAACCCGAGCTGTCCAGCCCCCGCCTGCGCCTGCGCGAAGTCCGGGATGGCGACGCTGCAGCGCTGTTCGCCATTCATGGCGATGCGCGGGTGATGCGCTACTGGAGCTACCCGGCCTGGACCGAACTGGAACAGGCCGAACAGAAGATCGCCGACATCCAGCGCCAGCGCCGCGAACTGGACATGCTGGTCTGGGCCATTGCCGACGCGGACACTGACCTGTTGATAGGCAGCAGCGCCATCTTCTACATGGACCTGATACAGGCACGTGCCGAGATCGGTTACAGCCTGCATCCCGACTGGCAGGGCCGTGGCCTGGCCAGCGAAGCCCTGCAGCTGGTACTGGGCTACGTGTTCAACGAACTGGGGCTGCGCCGCATCGAAGCCGACATCGACCCCCGCAACCTGCCCTCCTGTCGCCTGGTGGAAAGGCTCGGCTTCGTCCATGAAGGCCTGCTCCGCGAGCGCTGGCAGGTAAACGGCGAAATCTGCGACAGCGCCATCTACGGCCTGCTGCGCCAGGACTTCAAACTGTAGTGCCGAGCCATGCTCGGCTGGGGGCGTCACCAGCAACCCACACTACCTGTGGGAGCGGCGTAAGCCGCGAAGCTGGTAGTACAGAAGCTGCCTGAACTGACGGCAATTGCAACTGTCTTTCCAGCGTTCTTTGCACCAGCTTCGCGGCTCACGCTGCTCCCACAAGTGCATCGAGAAAGCCCCTGCCGAGCATGGCTCGGCACTACGGCTGGTATCTAAGGCAGCCTCTTGGCGCGCAATGGAATCTTTCCCAGCGCGCAGAACACCGCGGTCACACCGAAGCTGCACCAACTACCGACGGATAATCCGGAAAGCAGATCATGCGACCCTGGTGCCTGTGCACTTCCAGAAACAGACCAGGCAGCCCATAGCCCGCCACCCAGCAACGTGGTGAAGAAGCACAACCGCACAGCATCCAGCCGGCGCGCCCAATAGAGCAACGCCATCACCGGAATGCATATGAACAGCAGACCGATGTAACCGAAGGCTACCGAGACAATCGCAACCAAGGGCGAAAGCAAGGCTAGATCAAACGAGGTAAAAGGCCCCGACAAACTGACGCCAAGCCCGGTCAGCGCGAACAGTGGCGTAAACAGCGGCGCGGCGAACGCCAGTTCGTCAGGCGAAGGACCTTCCAGCTGCGGAGATCTTCTGGACATGGCTATTCAGACCTGTCGGGTGTTGTGAAAAGCGGCTGCCCGCGCAGACCACTCACCAGCGCAACTCCTGGCTCAGCAGAAGTCACGGCCGCGCAGACGAAGTCCCTTCCAGGCGTAGCTCGTCACTACGACCTCGGGCTTCATCCAGATAATCGTAGATATCCAGCTCCAACCCAATGCCGCGCATCGTCAACTGCAAGAGAATTTCCGATGGGAGCACCAGACCATCATTTGATGAGCCCATGAAAATCCCACAGAAGAAATCCATGCTGTACCTGTTGCCGAGCAACTTCCACGTGGCAAGGTCAGACGTCATCCTCCCAAGCAGCTCCGTGATCTGCGCCGCGACATCCTCAGGCGACCGATCAACGGAACACAGCTTCCATCGCCCGGTTGGTTCGACGTACTTCAGCTTATCGTTCCCAATGACACGAACATCCCCTTTTGCTGCAGCCGAGGTTGGATCACAGCAAAGCAGCGCTGATAATTCGGCTGGCAGCAGATCGTCTCCGAACACACGAAATGTGACCACGGAATTCTCGGCAGTGCTCATTCGATATTCCTCAAGTATTTGACCTTAGGCCATGGAATCCATTGATCAGGGAAATCACAACGGCAGGCGATGCACGATGAAGTTCACCACATTCTCCATCGCGCCCGGATCAACATTGCTCAAGCCGATCACCACGTAGCCCGACTCAGGCAGCACCACCAATGACGTATTCGCGCCTGGCGCGCCGCCTTCGTGCCCGTACTGCCGCTCCGCGCCCTGTCCACTGACCATGAAGCCATAGCCGTACCACCCCTTGTTGTTCTGCGGTGATGTGGCCAACGCCAATGACTCAGGCGAGATCAGCCGACCAGCACGCAGTGCTTCGGCAAACTTCAGCATGTCGCCAAGCGTGCTGTAGCCACCGCCGGCCGACGTGCCTCGCCACGGCAGCGTTTTGGTTTCCTGCACCCACTTTCCGTCAAGCTTGGCATAGGCGATCGCGCGCCCGGGAACTGCTGCGGACTCCGGCTCCGAGCCGGTCGCGCCCATTCCAGCTGGCTGATAGATATGCTGATCCACGTAGCCGTAATACGACTGCCCGCTAACCGCCTCGATGATCGAGCCGAGCAGGATATAGCCGTAGTTTGAATAACCATCCTCAGTCCCGGGGGGCGAGCTCGGCGGCGCGGCACTGGCGAGGCTCCAGTAGTCGTTCAATGTCCGCAACGATTGCGAACGCTTTTCGAACTCCTCGCCGAACACATCACCCAGCCCGCTGGTGTGATTGAGCAGCTGGCGGATGCTGATTGCCCTGGCCACTTCCTGGTTCGGATAGTTCTCCAAGTGTGTGGCAATCGTGTCATCCAGCGACAACTTTCCCGCATCCTGCAACTGCAGGATGGTCACGGCAGTGAACATCTTGTTCAAGGAGGCCAGTCGGAACCGGGTTGTTTCATCGACTCCAACAGCGCGCTCGCGATCTGCGGCACCGCCATGCCAGGCCAACAGAACCTTGCCGTTCTTCGCCACCAGCAGTGCACCAGACAAGCTGTCGGCTGCACGCGCTGCATCCAGTCTTGCCTTGCCTGCGGCCAGCACCTGATTCAGGGGCATCCGCTGCGGCTTGAACTCATCCGGCAAGTCCGTCCCTTCCAGCTGCAACTTGGTGACATCAAACGGATCCGCAGGATCCATCTCCAGCGTCGCCAGCACCCCGCGGTCGGTCATCTCCGACAGCAGGATCAGCTGCGCGCTTTCCGCCGTGCTGGATTTGACGCCCAACAGTTTGAACGTCCCCAGTGATTGGCGGATATCCAGAAAGCGCTGCGCCTCCTGGCCAACCTTGTAGTCGACCAGGAACGTCTGCAGCGCATCGCGCTCACCGCTGTTATATGCAGCAAGCCACAAATTGAAGACCTGCTCGGCATGGGCATCATGCAGCGGCTGCCTGGCAGCGGCGGCGGTCGAAAAACCAAGCAGAACTGCAACCGCAAATGACTTCAAACGCATAAGCCAACCAATCCTTTCCATTGCCGACGACACCTGTAGTGCCGAGCCATGCTCGGCAGGAGCACTACCGACACATCCCGACTGTAGGAGCGGCATCAGCCGCGAAGCAGATAAACCAATAAAGCAAAAAACCAACCCCTCCCCGGCCCTCCCCTTCGCTGTGCGAAAGGGAGGGCGGCAGGTCGGTCAGGCGTACTGGGAAAGCCTCTGCCGAGCATGGCCCGGCACTACCTCAGGTCTCTTTCTTTTCTGCGCGGCTGCTGCGAATCAGGCTGAATGCGAAACCCGCCACCGCCAACGCCCCCAGTACCAATACCACCCACAGCACGATGTTCTTCCAATCGCGCGGTGCCTCGGCCTGCTGATAGGCAGTATCACCGGCACGCTGCGCTCCGGCCCCCAGCGTCGCTGCGGCAGGCTGCCATTGCGGGCCGTTGTGTGCGCGCAAGGCCGCCAACATCGGGTCCAACGCTGACTGCGCCTTGCCTTCATCCGCGCTGCCTGCAACCAGCAGGTAAGGCGCACGCCCCTGTGCAAGGAACACCACGCTGCCGGGGCGATAACCCAGACGCAACGCTGGCGCGGCAGCAGGTACCGCGCCAGGCTCGGCCTGCAGGCGCCACTGCCGGTCATCAACGATGCCCGAGGTCTCCAGCGGCGGAGAGCGCTGTTGCTTGCCAGCCTGACTCAGGTTCCACGCATTCCAGCCACTGGTCAGCGTTTGCCAGACCGGTTCGCCGTTGTCAGCGCGCGTGCGGTCCTCATCGCGACTGGATACCGTCCAGCTCACCGCGCTGTTCGGCGGCATCACCACATCCAGGCGCTGCACCGGGAATCGACCCTGCAGGCGGTACAGATATCCATCCTGGCCATTGCCACCGGCAGCCGCCTGCAATTCCTGCCACTGCCAGTCGCCGACCTCGATCGCATCGGCGAATTCACCCCGCAGACCCTGCAGCTGCGGCGCGCCGCCGCGCTGCAGAGGTACCAGACGCAGATAGCGGAGGCCCGATTCAACCTTGATGCCGTTGCTGCGCAGCTCGTTGCCCTGGTTGCGCAATTGCACCAGCCGCACCTGCGGATCCAGCACCTGCCAGCCGCGCAGGTCATCGCTACCTTCGAGGCGATAGCCCAGATCCAGCGTCGCTGTGGTGTCACTCCAATCCACCAGCAGTTTGTGCAGCTTGCCTGCCTCGCCACCAAGATCGATCAGCCATACCGGATCAGCGCTACCAGCCACAGGCGCCGCGCCCACGGAATTGCGGATCGACACCACTTTGCCAGCGGTATCGCGTTCCACCACGACGCTCAGGTCGTCATCACCGCCGACGCTGGCCGCAGGCAATGCAAACCATTGCAACGGGGCGATACGCACTGCGCCGCCGAGTGGCACTGCGGCGGCGTACACCGCACTGGCCACCGGCTTGCCATCGGCATCGATCACCCGCACATCACGCAGGTCGCGCCAGTGCACAGCTGAATACACGGACGCATCCAACGGCACCCGGTAGGCGCCAGCATCCGCCTGCGACAGCTGCAGCGGCCATTGCCGGGCAAAGTCATCGGCTGCGACAGCACTGAAAGGCAGCAACGCCAGTACCAGCAGGCGCTTGATCATACGGTTGTTTCCTCATTGTTTGTTTCAGCACCTGAGCGTCGTGGCGGCGCTGGCGCCAGCCAGCCGACCAGGGTGCACAGCAGACCGTAGGCGATGAAGGCACCGATACCCAGCAGATCGCCGAGATTGCCGCGATCGATCAGCAGCAGCTTTGCCAGCACCACACTCATCAGGATCGCACCGGCCAACCACAGCCCCCATTGGCCGCGCCGCGAGCCGCTGATCCAGCCAATCACACCCAGCAGGCTCCAGACCACGGTCAGGCTGGTCTGCGCCAACTTGGTGCCAAGCAGACTGTCGCTCCACGGCACATCACCCCAGTGATGCACGGCGCGCAGCGTCATCACCGTCACCAACACCAGCGCGGCCACCGCCGTGCCCACCAATTGCATCGGCAATACCGCCCCGCCACCGTTCTGCCGCAGGCGCATCGCCAGCAGGGCAAGCACCGCGATCTCCGCGAGTTCCAGCGGATTGAGTACGACGATCCAAGGCAATGGCGCAGCCGAACCTGCACTGGCCAACGATGTCAGCCACCACAGACCAAGTGCCGCGAACACGGCGATCTGCAAAGCCTTGCGATAGCCATCAAACGCCGCCCCCAAGGGCTGTGACAACCACGCCCAGCGATACATGGACAACACCGCAAGCAGCAGCCACGGCAGCGCCAGCAACATGCCCACCCAGCCCTCGGCCAGTGCGAAGCGGTCGCCGATATGCCAGGCCAACAGCGACAGCACGGTCGGCCACAGCAGCCACCAGGCCAGCTGCGCCAAACCGGCAACCGTGCCGCTGCCAGCGCGCAGGCACATCAGGCTGCGCACACCCAAGGCAGCAAAGATCGCCCAGGCAATCGCTCCGTAGCCCGCGAACGGCTGCCCGTACTCGGACACCTGCAGGAAGGCGAGCGGGAACGCCATCACCAGAGAACCGAGAGTGGTCAAGGACAGCGCCAACGCAGGTGCGCGCCGTTGCACTTCCGCCGCCAGCCAACCGGTCACACCGAGTAGCAGCAAGACTGCATGCAGACGACTGTCGACTTCGACAAAATCGCCAATCTCCAGGATCACATTGCCCAACCACCAGGCCAGCGCCCACAGGTAAGCCACCGTTGCTACCTGCAGATTGCCTGCGCTTCGGTACCACCATGCGGTGGCGAAGCCGGCCACGGCGATCAGCAAGGCGCCCATGAAGGCGGCGTTGGCAATGGCAATCGTGGCACTGAGATGGCTGCCGGACACACCAATCGCCAAGGCCCCGGCAGCGGCCAGTTGCAGGCCAAGACCGGTCCAGCGGGCCAGACGACGGTCCTGGGTCAAGCCCAGCCAGACCAGACCCGCACCTTCCAGCGCGAACACCGATGCGGTTGCCTTGGCCGACAAGGCCAAAGGCACCGCCAAGGTGGCGAATCCGACGGCGAGAATGGCATAGCCACGTGCCAGCACATTCATGCGTTCGTTGTTGATCAACGCGCGCGCCAATACTGCGTACAACGCCGCCACGCCCAGTGCACAGAACGCCAAGGGCATGCGATCACCCTGCAGCAAGGCTGCCTGCAACGAGAATGCGACCAGCGGCGTGCCGAACAACAGGCAGCCATCGATGCGCGCACTGCCAGCGCTGCTGGCCTTGCGGGCATACAACAATGGCAACAGCAGATAGAACACGAAGAACAACACCAGGAATGGCTCGGTGCTGTTGAAATTGGCCGGGATGTACTTCAACACGCCCCAAGCCGTGCCAATGCCCCAGGTGAAGACAAACCCCAGCAGGTTGAGGATGCGCCACGGCCGCACCCAGGCGATGGCGAAGATGCCGGCATTGAGCAATGCGTAGTACGAGAACAGGGCCACATGATTGCCGCTGCCATCGGACAACCAGATCGGCGCCATGAAGCCAGCCAGTACACCGAGAATCGCCAGGGTTCTGCTTTCCTGCAGCACCGCCATCACCGACAAGCCGGCAATCAACACCACACTCAACGCAAAAGCGGCGCCAGTGCCGATCATTCCGTGGTTCTTGCAGGCAGAGAACACCACCAGCAACAGGATGCCGATCATGCCCCCCTGCATCGCCAGGGCGAAGGTGCGATGGCTTTCGCGCTTGCGCCAGGCGAATACCAGACCCGCCAGGGCAGCGGCGCTGATGCCGGCCAGACGCAGGCTCGGCGGCACCACGAACCAGCCCTGGTCGCTTGCATACTTCAGCAAGGCAGCGACGCCAGCCAACAGCACCAGCATGCCGACCTTGACCGGTACGTTGCCGCTGGTCAGCCACTGCTTGGCGTAGGCAAGCGCACGCTCGATGAAGTTGGGTTCGGCCGGCTCCGCCGGCTCGGTCCGAGTCCAAACCTGCTCCGGGGGCGGCTCGCGGCGGGCAGGAATCGGCCGACGTGGCTCGCTCGCCAGTGGATCGAGCGGGTCTGGCCGGGGCGGCAACGGCGGTGGTGCTGGCGAGACAGCGACCGGCTCAGCCGCGGTCGGCGGCGATGCCACCGCCAACGGCTCGACAAGGGATTGATCTGAATCGGGCTCAACCTCGGGCTCCGCCCAAGCGTACGGCCGGATGGCCTCGGCGTGCTGCCTGCGTGGTGCGAATTCCGTCTCGCCAGCATCCAATCGCTCCTCCAGTGCAGCCACGCGGCGCTTGAGCGAGGACACTGATACCAAGGCAGCCACCAGCAACACCGGCATCGCCAGTGCGGCCAGTACCAGCAGCACTATCAACAACACCCAACCCTCGTCCATTGATCATCCTTGTGCACCTGAACGTGCTGCATCACCTTATCGGGGTCACCTGAAAACGCAAGGTGTGCTCAGTCAGCTTCAGCCCAGCCCCCGGCAATGCTGTCAGCTTGGGCGTTTGAGCCACCTTGAGCCCCAGACTGCACGTTTCTGGGAGCGGCGTAAGCCGCGAAGCCGCTACATCGTCAGATGGCACATATACCAAGGGTTTCAGCACCCTCAGCTTCGCGGCTTACGCCGCTCCCACACAGAACGCTGCTCGCGCAACACTGGCATCAGCTTGGTTGTCGGGTAGCGAGTGGACAGCATCGGCCTTACAGCGAGGCTTCCCCGGCATCGCGCTGGCGCTCATCGAATTCAGAGCGCGCCTGATCCATCTGCGGCTGGTGCGTCCATGCCCACTGCAGCAAGGCATCGACCGGTTGCAGCAGGGATTTCCCCAGTTCCGTCAGTGCATAGTCCACCTGCGGAGGCACCGTCGGGTAAACATGGCGGTTGACCAGACCATCACGCTCCAGGCCGCGCAGCGTCCGCGCCAGCATGCGCGGCGACACTCCGCTCAACTCACGCCGCAGCTGATTGAAACGGCGTGGTTGTTCGCGCAAGGCGATTACCGCCAACAAGCTCCATTTCTCGCCGACGCGGTCCAGCAGCAGCCGCACCTGCTGGCAATACGCGGCGTCTTCACCCGCCGCTGGGCCAGTATCAGCGGTGTGAGTTGCTGTCATCGGCGTGCCTCCTTGTGGCGTAGAACCGCGCACCCATCAATAGAGCATGTCGACGCAGGTGGACGCCAGCCCACCACTGCGGTCCCAACAACCAAGGAGTCAACGATGTCCAACCTGATCCTCCGCAATGAACCGCTGGGCCGTCCTTGGCCAGGCACCGACCCGTTCCTGTTCTGCGCCCATCACCTGGACCAGTACCCGCAGGCCACCGCCGAACAGGGCGTGGACATGCGCCTGCTGGGCGGGCGGGAGCTCGGACATGACTTCAGTGGCAAAGATGGCTTCAGCATGTACCACGGGGTCAACGTACCGGGCTTCCCTGCGCACCCGCACCGTGGCTTTGAAACCATAACCATCGTTCCGCAGGGCCTGGTGGACCACGCCGATTCGCTGGGCGCGACCGCACGCTACGGCGACGGCGACGTGCAATGGCTTACCGCTGGTGGCGGCACGCAGCATTCGGAAATGTTTCCGCTGCGTTCGCGCGAGCATGGCAATCCACTGGATCTGTACCAGATCTGGCTGAACCTGCCGCCGCAGAGCAAGATGGCCGAGCCGGAGTTTGTGATGCTGTGGGACGAGAACATTCCCAGGTACCGCACCGACGGCGCCGAGGTGAAGGTGATTGCCGGGCGCTATCTTCCACAGGAAGCCGGCCATGCCGAACTGCTGCCGCTGGCGCCCGGGCGCAGTTCCTGGGCGGCCAATCCGCAAGCCGATGTCGCGGTCTGGCAGATCACCCTGGAGCCGGGTGCCTCGGTGACCCTGCCGCCAGCGAACGGGCAAGGTACGCGCCGCACGCTGTACTTCCACGACGGTAGGCAGCTGGATTTGGATGGTGATGCGATCAACGGGCCACGCCTGCTGGAAGTGGTTGCCGGCAGCGCGTTGCCGCTGCACAACAGCGGCGGAGACGTGGTGCAGATCCTGCTGCTGCAGGGCGTACCGATTGGCGCACCAGTGGTGGCGTATGGCCCGTTTGTGATGAATACCGCCGAGGAGATCGAGCAGGCGCGGCGGGACTACGGGCGTACCCAGTTTGGTGGCTGGCCGTGGTCGAGCCATGGGCCGGTGCATCCGGCTGGGCAAGGGCGCTTTGCCAAGCACCCGGGCAAGGATGCGATTGAGTTGCCGCCGGTGAAGTAAGGCCGAACAGAGATTGCACAGCCTGCGACATCGTGTAATCCGGGTAGGCGCAGCGCACCCGGGCTACAGCGCTTCAAGCCAGAGCACCCCTCCCAACCCTCTCCTTCGCCCATGGCGAAAGGGAGGGCTTTGAACGCAGAACGGGCGCCTTTCGGCGCCCGTTCTGATTGCAGCTGTTGCGTGGATCAGGCGGCGACGACGCGCACCATTTCCAGGCACTTGTTGGAATAGCCCCACTCGTTGTCGTACCAGCTGACCAGCTTGACGAAGGTGCCGTCCAGGGCGATACCGGCTTCGGCGTCGAACACGGAGGTGTGGGTCTCGCCACGGAAGTCGGTGGCAACCACCTTGTCTTCGGTGTAACCGAGGATACCCTTCAGCGCGCCTTCGCTCTGCGCCTTCACTTCGGCGCAGATTTCAGCGTAGGTGGCTTCCTTCTCCAGCTCGACGGTCAGGTCGACCACCGACACGTCCGAGGTCGGCACGCGGAAGCTCATGCCGGTCAGCTTCTTGTTCAATTCCGGGATCACCACGCCCACGGCCTTGGCAGCACCGGTGGAGGACGGAATGATGTTTTCCAGGATACCGCGGCCGCCGCGCCAATCCTTGTTGGACGGGCCGTCAACGGTCTTCTGGGTAGCGGTGGCAGCGTGCACGGTGGTCATCAAGCCACGCTTGATGCCCCACTTGTCGTTGATGACCTTGGCCAACGGGGCCAGGCAGTTGGTGGTGCACGAGGCGTTGGAGACGATGCTCTGGCCAGCGTAGGTCTTGTGGTTCACGCCGAACACGAACATCGGCGTGTCGTCCTTGGACGGTGCCGACAGGATCACCTTCTTGGCGCCCGCGTCCAGGTGCTTCTGCGCGGTTTCCTTGGTCAGGAACAGGCCGGTGGATTCGATCACCACGTCCACGCCCACTTCGTCCCACTTCAGGTTGGCCGGGTCACGCTCCTGGGTCAGGCGGATCTTCTTGCCATTGACCAGCAGGTCGCTGCCCGACACTTCCACGTCGGCCTTGAAGCGGCCATGCACGGAGTCGTACTTGAGCATGTAGGCCAGGTAATCCGGCTCCAGCAGATCATTGATGGCCACGATCTCGATGTCGTTGCCGAAATTCAACACTGCCGAACGCAGCACATTGCGTCCGATGCGACCGAAACCGTTGATGCCGACCTTGATTGCCATGTTCACAAGCTCCTGCAGCCGCAAAACCGTTGCGGCGGGGGTGGAAAGGGGACGCCATTCTAGCAGGACAGTTGCCCGCCCCGTGGCCGTCCGCCGAACCTCCCCAGCTGAGCGCCAGCTGAGCGCAAACACCTGTTTGATCAGGATCAAAGCGGTACCCGGGCGCTGGCCGGACACTGGCGCCACCTCCACCAAGCAACGGAATTACACATGCGCAAGACCTCCGCCCTGCTGCTCACCGCCATGGCCGCCGCCGTGTCCTTGGCTGCCGCCGCCCCCGCCATGGCCCAGTCCAAGGGCGATTGGACCCTGGGCGTCGGCGTCCACGCAGTTGACCCGAAGTCCGATGCGGGCGATCTAAATGGCGCCGCACTGGGCCTGGGCAAGCTGTCCACCAAGGTCGACAGCGACGTCAAGCCGACCATCACCTTTGAATACTTCGTCGCTGACAACATCGGCATCGAGGTCCTGGGCGCACTGCCGTTCAAGCACGACGTCAGCATCGACGGTGTCGGCAAGGTTGGCGAAACCAAGCAGCTGCCGCCGGTAGTCTCGCTGCAGTACCACTTCACCAACAGCAGCAAGGTCACCCCGTTCGTCGGCCTGGGCGTGAACTACACCAAGTTCTTCAGCACCGACAGCAAGGGCGCACTGGCTGGCACCAAGCTGAAGCTGGAAGACTCGTGGGGCCTGGCCGCTCATGCCGGCCTGGACTTCGCCGTCAGCGACAAGGGCGCGCTGCGCGTGGACCTGCGCTGGGCCGACATCGACACCAAGGTGAAGGTCAACGGCAACAAGCTGGGCACCGCCAAGATCGATCCGCTGGTGTACGGCGTGGCTTACGTCTTCAAGTTCTGAGGCTGGCCATGGTTGATGGGTAATTGCGTATTGCCCTCCCCCAGCAAACACGCCCCCGGCCACAAGCGGGGGCGTGTTTCGCCATCTGCCGCACGTAGCCCAAGGAGCGGCAGCCGTTAGAATGGCGGCATGAACAAGCTCCATCGTCTCCTGATACCCGCCATCGGCATCGCCATCGCCGTCTCCGCAACCCTCCCCGGCCAGGCACTGGCTTGGGGCGCGCAAGGCCACCGCCTGGTCGCGCGTATTGCCGAAACCCATCTGGACCCGCAGGCCAAGGCCGAAGTCGACCGGCTGCTGGCAAGCGAGCCCGGGGCAACCCTCAGCAGCATCGCCCCTTGGGCCGACCAGCTGCGTGCCAACGACCCCGACCTGGGCAGGAAGTCGGCTGGCTGGCACTACATCAACATGGCCGAGGACGGCTGCATCTACCAGCAGCCCACGCATTGTGCCGATGGCAACTGCGTGGTGGAGGCGCTGAAGGCGCAGTCGGCAATCCTCGCCGACCGCAGCCGTAGCGACGGCGAACGCCTGCAAGCGTTGAAATTCGTGGTGCATCTGGTCGGCGACCTGCACCAACCCCTGCATGCCGGTTATGGCAATGACCGCGGCGGCAACAACTACCAGTTGCAGTTCAATGGCCGTGGTACCAACCTGCATTCGGTCTGGGACAGCGGCATGTTCTACGCACTGCAACTCAACGACGATCAGTTCCTGCAGCGTCTGCTGGCGCTCCCGGCACCAGTCGGCATGCGCGCAACGGACCTGCAGCGCGACCCTGCCTTGTGGGCCGAGCAGACCTGCCGCGTTGCCACCCGCAAGGGCCTGTACCCGGACGGTCACAAGATCGACGAACGTTACACCGCGGTGTGGGAACCGGTTGCGGAAGCACAGCTTCGCCTCGGTGGTGAGCAGCTGGCTGCGCTGCTGAACCGGCTGCTGGATACGCCCTGAACCTCTGATTTCGCGCCGAGCCCTTGCCCGGCGCGAACCTCGACTGATCAGCGCAGCCCGCCCTCGCTGCGCACCAGCACCCGGCCCTCCACCACTTCAAAGGTGAAGGCATAGGCCAGAGTGACCGGCACAGCCTCTATGCGTGAGGCGTTGACGCAGTCGCCTCTTTCCGCTGCCTGCACCCCGGCGGCGTAGTGACAGACCGCGGCGGGCTCGAACGACCAGCCTTCGGTCGCCGTTAGCGCAGCCTGTAGCAGACCTGCGTTGGCCGCATCGTTTCCAGCCCCGCAAGCCGAGTGCGCCAACAGTGGCGCGCTACCCTGTACCCGCCCCTGCGCATCAAGCATCACATTCACGCAAACCGTCGTGGCAGCCAGCGAACGCCTGGCGAACTCCGGCGGCAGAACCGGATCGGAGGCACTGACCGCAATCGGCATGCGGAAGCTTTCCGTCGCCGCCAGCTGATACGGCTGTATCTCGCCTGCGCTACCGGAAGACTCGGGCGTCAGCATCTGCCTATGCTGGTTGAGATTGAAACTGCTGCCCATCTGCTGCTTCGCCGGCTGCGTCGCACAGCCGGCAAGCATCAGTACCGCCAGCACCGCAGCACGCCCGCGCACCTCAGCCCCTGCTCCGGGTTTCGGAGTGATGCGTGTCTTCATCATCCATATCAAACGAAACAGGTACCCGGATGACGCCGGCAACCGGCTTGCCGTCCTTCATCGCCGGTGTGAACCGCCACTGCCTTGCAGCGGCAATCGAGGTGGCCTCGAACACGCCCTTGGGATACGCCTCGGTGACGACCACATCGGTCGGCCGGCCTTCGGCGTCCACCGCGATACGCAGCACCACCTTGCCCGTGGTGCGACTGTCCATCGCATCGCGCGGATAACTGGGCGGCGGCATCCGTCCGGCATTCGGCAAGGCAACCTGCTCAGCCCTGCCGGAAGCTGCCGATACGATGGCCGTATCCCCTGCTGCCAACGCAACCGATCGCAGCTCCAGTGTCCAGGTTGAGCGCCCATCGGCGGTAGACACTTCGATACCTGCGGCCACATCGGGCTTGATCAGCAAGGTCGGCGACGAGATCAGTTCCCCGTTCGCCTTCAGCGTGCCTTTCAGCGTGAGCATGCCGTCGGCGGCTGGCTGCAGTGTGAACTCCGCTGCCCACTGCACGCCCTTGTCCGAGCTGGCGCTGAAGGAGAACGGCGTGCCTGCCGACTGCTGCAGCTCGAAGCGCTGCTTGGTGCCCTCCAGCGTCGCCTCCACGAAGGTGGCATACACCGTGCCCTTCCCGGTTGTCGTCGAGGTCGATGAGGAAGACCAGGTGGACGAGGAAGTCGAACTCGATACCCGCTTGCCCGGCTGCGCTGCCCACGCGGTATAGCCGAAAGCGGACGACAAGCCCAACGACAGCACCAACATGGCACACCACTGCTTCCTGCCTGGTACGGGACGCTTCAACATGGCAATACGCTCCTTCAGTGGATGATGGTTCTGCCAGTGGCACCCCACCGGCAACGGGGACGCAGCCAGCCCGGTCTTGAGCATGGCCTCGCCATAACTGCGGCGTGCGCCTGACAGCTGCGCAATCACACGTTCATCGCAGGACAACTCCTGGTCTTCGCGGCAACAGCGCAGGGCGAACAGCAGCAGCGGGTTGAACCAGTACAGGCACTGCAGCAGCGCAAGCAAGGCGTTGATCACGATGTCGCCGCGTTGCAGATGCACACGCTCATGCAGCAGCACCAGTTGCTGCTCGATCGGCAGATAGCGCTGTTCGAAACCTACCGGCAGCACGATTCGCGGCCGCAACAAGCCCATCGCCGCGGGCAACCCCGCCACTGCCTGCGCCTGCCACAGGCCGTCATCGCGTTGGCTGAGCCGCCCCAATCCGCGCTGGAAATTCCGCTGCTGGCGATACAGTCGCACTGCCATCAGCAGCCCCCCGGCCAACCATGTGCAGCACAGCCACAACGGCCAATGCGCAATCACCGCCGGGCCAGCAACTACCGCCTGCCCAACCTGCACCGCCACTTCGCTGACCCGCATCGGCACTGCCGCAACCTGCGGCGCGGGCAGCAACACCGACAGCAGCATCACCGGCAACAACAGCCACATCAGGTAAGCGGCGCTTGCTCCGAGCCAGTGCCGCAACGGCCGGCGCAGGATCAGCACCAATGCAACCGCCACGCTGCTTGCCAAGGTGGTTTTCAGCAGCACCGCCAGAAGCTCAATGCTGGTCATCGTCGAGTCCCTCCAACAGCTTGCGCAGCTCGGCCACGTCCTCGCGGCTGAGCCGCTGGTGCTGGCTGAAATGGGCCACCAGGGGCGCGACCCGGCCGTCGAACAAGCGCTCGATCAGGCTGCTGCTCTCCTCCAGCAACCAGGCATCGCGCTGCACCAGCGGGGTATACAGAAAACGCCGGCCATCCTTGCTTGCACTGATCGCGGCCTTGTTGAGCAGGCGGTTGAGCAAGGTCTTGACCGTGGCCTCGGCCCACTCATTGCCACCGGGCAAGCGCGCGATGACCTCGTCTGCAGACAGCGGGTGCTGCCCCCAGAGGACTTCCATGACCACAGCCTCGGCCTCACTGATACGGATCATCGTTTACACCTGTAATTTTTTACGATTACACGAGTAAACGAAAGCCCTGTCAAGCCCTCACCAAGTGATTCAGGGGGGACATGCTGTAATGCCGATACCCCCGCAGATACCGGACACCATGCCCCATCACGTGACCGACCTCGACGCCGCCGTGGACTGGCTGCTGAGCAACATCCAAGGCCCACTGCGCATCGGCGCCCCACTGGCACTGGGCAAACCGCACCGTTTGCTCAATGCCTTGTACGCGCGTATCGAACACGACCCGGCGCGGCCCCTGCAACTGTATACCGCGCTGTCACTGAACCCGCCGCAGGCCAAAGGCGATGGTTTGGAAGCGCGTTTCATGCGCCCCTTCGTCGAGCGCCACTTCGGCGCCGACTTCCCGCGTCTTGCCTACTCCGACGCCATCGCCCGTGATGCGCTGCCCGCGCACGTGCAGGTGGAAGAGTTCTACATGCAATCCGGTGCGCTGCTGCGTTCGTCGCAGGCACAGCGCTACTACACCAGCCTCAACTACACGCATGCCGCCGATGCGGTAGCGCAGCGCGCGCCGAATGCGATCGTGCAGAAAGTGGCCTACCGCGAAGGCAGCCACCAGCTCTCACTGTCGTGCAACAACGACATCACCCAGGACACGCTTGATGCCATCGCTGCGCGCGGTCTGCCAAAGCCCTTGCTGATCGCCGAGGTTGATCCGCAGTTGCCGTGGCTGGGCGGCACCGCTGCCGTTGATCCGGACTTCTTCGATCTGGTGATCACCCCGCCCGGTCCCTACCCGCGGCTGTTTGGCCTGCCACGGCAACCGGTCAGCGATGCCGATTACGCCATCGGCCTGTACGCCAGCACCCTGGTGCGCGACGGCGGCACCTTGCAGATCGGCATCGGCACGCTGGCCGACGCGCTCAGCCATGCACTGGTGTTGCGGCACACCGACAACGCACGCTACCGGCAGATCCTGCACGCGCTCGATCCGCAGATCGCCGAGCACCCGCTGGTGCATGAAGTGGGTGGGCTGGGGCCGTTCGAGATCGGCCTGTACGGCTGCAGCGAGATGCTCAACGAAGGTTTCCGCAAGCTGGTGCAGACCGGCGTGATCTGGCGCAAGGTCCACGACGATCTTGGCCTGATGCAGCGCTTGGCCGACGGCACCGCCAGCAATGGCGACCGCGGCCGCCTGGCACGCGAGGGCGAGTACCTGCACGGCGCCTTCTACCTGGGCTCAGCCGAGTTTTACGACTGGCTGCGCAATCTCCCCGATGCCGAACGCGCCGCCATCGGCATGCGCCGCATCAGTGAGATCAACCAGCTCTACGGCGGCAACGAGGCATTGGAACGCCTGCAACGCCGCGATGCGCGCTTCTTCAACTCCTGCATGATCGCCAGCGCACTCGGTGCAGCGGCATCGGATGCACTGGAGGACGGCCGTGTGGTCTCCGGCGTCGGCGGCCAATACAACTTCGTGGCGATGGCGCATGCCCTGCCCGATGCACGCAGCATCCTGATGTTCCGTGCGACGCGCGACGATGGCGGCAAGCCGCAATCCAATGTGCGCTGGAACTACGGCCACACCACGATCCCCCGCCATCTGCGCGATGTCTTCGTCAACGAGTACGGCATCGCCGACCTGCGCAACCTCACCGACGAAGACTGCGTGATCGCGATGAGCAGCATCACCGATACAGCGTTCCAGCCTGCGTTGTTGGATCAAGCCAAGGCCTCGAAGAAACTCGCCGCCAACTTCAGCGCACCAGCACCGTGGCAACAGAACCGCGCCGAGGTGCTGCGCGAGAAACTCGCCCCCTTCCGCGCCGATGGCAGTCTGCCGGATTACCCGCTGGGCAGTGACTTCGATGCCGTTGAACAGGATCTGGTACGCGCCTTGGGTTGGCTGAAGTCGGCGACCGCGACACCGATGGGCAAGCTGCGTACCGTACTGGCGGCCATGCGCCAACCAGCTGCGGAGAACGATGCGATGTACATGCAGCGGATGGGACTGGAGCGACCGGCCAATTTTGGCGAGCGGCTCAATGCCGGGTTGCTGCGGGTTGGTCTGGCGCGGAGTGCCGGGAAAGCTTGATGGTGTGCATCGCAATCTGATCGCACACAGAGAAGACCGGTTTTGTAGGAGCGGCGCTGGGTGGCCTCGGGCCATAAGCCGCGAAGCTGACAATCGATATTGGCATCGGTAGCCAAAGGTTCTCAGCTTCGCGGCTTACGCCGCTCCCACATTGGTGGGAGTACCGGGAAGGCCTCTGCCGAGCATTGCTCGGCACTACAGATCTACTCCCTCCCTTTCGCGCAGCGAAGGGGAGGGTTGAGGAGGGGTTGGCCTTTTGCGAGGAAAGCCCCTTGCCGAGCATGGCTCGGCACTACAGTTGCGATGAAACAAAAACAAAGGCCGGGTTTCCCCGGCCTTTGTCCAAATCTTGCGATGTAGGGCTATCAGCCCGCGATCTGCGCCTTGGCAGCTGCCACAACCGCTTCGGTGGTGATGCCGAAGTGCTTGTACAGCTTGTCGGCCGGGGCCGATGCGCCGAAGGTGTCCAGACCAACAACCGCACCGTCCAGGCCCACGTACTGGCGCCAGAAACCGGTGACGCCGGCTTCGACGGCAACACGCTTGCGCACGGCATTCGGCAGCACGGACTCGCGGTAAGCGGCGTCCTGGCGATCGAACACGTCGGTGCACGGCATCGACACCACGCGGGTCTTGATGCCGGCAGCTTCGAGCTCGGCCTTGGCAGCCACGGCCAGGCCAATTTCCGAACCGGTGCCGATCAGGATCACGTCCGGGGTACCGGCGGCGTCAGCCAACACGTAACCACCGCGTTCGATCTGCTGCACCTGCTCGGCCGTACGCGGCTGCGGGGCCAGGTTCTGGCGGCTGAAGATCAGGCAGCTCGGGCCATCCTTGCGGACGATGGCAGCCTTCCAGCTGACCGCCGATTCGGCCGCATCGCAGGGGCGCCAGACATCGTTGTTGGGGATGTAGCGCAGCGAGGACACGTGTTCCACCGGCTGGTGGGTCGGGCCGTCTTCGCCCAGACCGATCGAGTCATGGGTGAACACGTGGATGACGTGCGCCGGGATCAGCGCGCTCATGCGCAGCGCGTTGCGGGCGTAGTCGCTGAACACCAGGAAGGTGGCGTCGAACGGCAGGAAGCCGCCGTGCAGGGCCAGGCCGTTGGCAATCGCGCTCATGCCGAACTCACGCACGCCGTAGTGCACGTAGTTGGCATGCGGGTCTTCGCCGACCACGGTCTGCGCACCCTTCCACAGGGTCAGGTTGGAACCGGCCAGGTCAGCCGAGCCGCCGATGATTTCCGGCAGCAGCGGTGCGAAGGCCTGGATGGCGTTCTGCGAGGCCTTGCGCGAGGCGATGTTCGGCGCTTCGGCCTGCACCTGGGCGATGTAGGCATCGGCCTGGGCAATGAAGTCGGCCGGCAGCTCGCCGTGCGAACGGCGGGTCAGCTCCTCGGCATCGGCCGGGAACTGTGCGGCGTACTTGTCGAACAACTGCTCCCACTCGGCCTGACGCAGGGTGCCGGTGCCGCCAGCGCGCCAGCCGGCATAGATCTCTTCCGGGATCTCGAACGGGCCGTACGGCCAGTTCAGCGCCTTGCGGGTGGCTTCCAGCTCGTCCTTGCCCAGCGGTGCGCCATGGCTGGATTCCTGGCCGGCCTTGTTCGGCGAGCCAAAACCAATGGTGGTCTTGCAGCAGATCAGGGTCGGCTTGTCGAACTGCGACAGCGCCTGCTCGATGCCGGCCTTGATGCTTTCCGGATCGTGGCCATCAACACCGCGCACCACGTTCCAGCCGTAGGACTCGAAGCGTGCCGGGGTGTCGTCGGTGAACCAGCCTTCCACTTCACCGTCGATGGAGATGTTGTTGTCGTCCCAGAAGCAGACCAGCTTGCTCAGGCCCCAGGTGCCAGCCAGCGATGCGGCTTCGTGCGAGATGCCTTCCATCAGGCAGCCGTCGCCCATGAACACCCAGGTACGGTGGTCGACGACTTCGAATTCCGGGCGGTTGTAGCGCTGCGACAGCAGCTTCTCAGCCAGCGCGAAGCCCACGGCATTGGCCAGGCCCTGACCCAGCGGGCCGGTGGTGGTTTCCACGCCCGGGGTTTCGTGACGCTCGGGGTGGCCGGCGGTACGGCTGCCCAGTTGGCGGAAGGCCTTCAGTTCTTCGATCGGCAGGTCGTAGCCGCTCAGGTGCAGCAGTGCGTAGTGCAGCATCGAGCCGTGACCGTTGGACAGCACGAAACGGTCGCGGTTGAACCACTTCGGGTTGTTCGGGTTGTGACGGAGATAGTCGTTCCAGAGCACTTCGGCGATATCGGCCATGCCCATCGGCATGCCGGGATGACCGGACTTGGCGGCTTCTACCGCATCAGCGGCAAGGAAACGGATGGCGTTCGCCAACTGGCGGCGGGTGGGCTGCGTCATGGGTCGTCAGAATCAGGAGGCTCCCGCGGAACTGCGGGCGGCCTATTGTCCCACAAGCGACTGCCGGGATCAGTCCGTAAAAGCTGACGGTAGTTCGTCTTGGTTTCGCCTGACAGGAACATGCCCAAGCAAAACGGCCACCCTGAACAGGGTGGCCGTGGTTACCGCAAACCCGCCGGAATTCAATCCTGCGGATGATGCCGGCCGACGCTTTCGTCACTCTCGCCGCGCGCCACCAGCGTGGTCAGGGCCAGGTCGCCGGTCACGTTCAGCGCGGTACGACACATGTCCAGGAAGTGGTTCACGCCCAGGATCAGGCCGATACCGGCAGGGTTGACGCCGACCATGGCACAGATCAGCGCCACCACCGGCAGCGAGCCCGACGGCACACCAGCGGTACCGATACCACCAAGGATGCAGACCACCATCACCATGAACTGCTGGCCAATGCTCAGGTCCACGCCGAAGAACTGCGCCAGGAAGATCACCGTCACACCCTCGAACAGCGCGGTGCCGTTCTGGTTGGCGGTAGCGCCGACAGTCAGCACGAAGCGCGAGACCTTGTGTGGGAAGCCCATCTGGTCGGCCACGCGCAGCGCGGTCGGCAGGGTCGCATTGGACGAGGCGGTGGAGAACGCCATCACCGTGGCTTCCTGGGTCTGCCGGAAGAACTGGATGGGCGAGCGCCCGGCCAGCTTCACCGCGATGCCGTAGCTGACGAACATGTGGGTGGCCAGCGCCAGCACAACCACGCCCACATAGGCGCCCAGCTTGATCAGCAGATCGAAGCCGAAGATGGCCGCCAGGTTGAACATGAAGCAGGCCACGGCATACGGCGCCAGGCGGATGACCAGGTTGATCAGGGTCATCGAGATCTCGAACAGGCCCTCGATGCCCTTGCGCAGGGTGGCGACCTTTTCCGCCGGCGACAGCACCATGCCGATGCCCAGCATCAATGCGAAGAACATCAGCGACAGGATCTTGCCGTTGTCCGAAGCCGCGTCGAGCACATTGTCGGGCACGATCGACAGCAGCATGTCCAGGCCCTTGGGCGCGGTGCCCGCACCGGCCACGATGGCCTTGCTGCGCTCGGCGTTCTCGGCCAGCAGTTTGGCTGCCACAGCCGGGTCAACACCTGCACCAGGCTGGAACAGATTCACCAGCACCAGGCCGATCAATACCGCCACACCGGACAGCACGATGGTGTAGGCCAGCGACTTCCAGCCGATGCGCCCCAGCGAACGGATGTCCCCCATCTCCGACACGCCCATCACCAGTGCCGAGAAGATCAACGGCACGATCAGCATGAAGATCAGGCTCAGAAACAGCCCGGAGAGCGGCGTTGTCACATAGGTGGTGACGGTGTGCACCCAGGCCGCGTCAGGGCTGACGAGGTGGACGAACAGGCCGAGCAGCAGACCGAAGCCGAAGCCGATCCCTATCTTCCAGTGGAACGGCATTTTGTCGGTGCTCTTGGCTGCATTGGCCATAGGTGGGTTTCCCTCCAGAGAATTATTCAGCTTAACAGACGATGTACAACCGCCCTTTTCAGCTTTGTCCTGGATAGAGAGGGTCCAACAGCGGTTTTTCCACCACTGCGGCTTGCCGCCAACGCGGACCGGCCTTGAATACTTCACGTAGCTGGGCTCGCGCTGCGCCCACATCGCCCTCGCCGCCCCAGCGGGCGCGCTGCATGCGTTGCAGGGCATCGCGCTGGGCCGGGTCATCCAGCTTCGCAACCACCGCGTCCAGGCCTTCCACCCCGCCCATCGAGGCAAGAATCTGTACCACTTCGTCCAGACTGCCTGTGTCCAGGGCGCGACGCAGATCGGCGACGCCATAGCGCGAAGCAGCCCCACCGGGTTGTGCGACGTGCTCGATACGTGCAAGTGCGGCGCCACGCCGACGCGACAAGCCCCAGATCAGCGTAGCCAGCCACAACAAGGCAAAACCTGCAGCCAACGCAGGCCATGTCCAGTTGTTCGTCACGTCCTGCGAGGCGGCCAGGGCATTGCCTGCAGCCAGCGCGGCAGTCCCGGTCGCTGTCGGTTGTACCAGCGGCGGCGCGACCATGCCGGTATTGCTACCTTGGGCAACCTGCAATGACAGCGCCGGCAGCGCGGTGGTGCGCGCCTGCCCGGTGGCGACATCCCACCATTGCATCTGTATCCCCGGCACGCTCAGCGCGCCGGTCTGCTGCGGCACGACCGAATAGCGACGGGTCAATTTCAATTGCGGACTGGCCCCCTCGAAGGTTTCATCGTATTGCGGGGGCTCGGCAAACACCTGTGCGCTGTCACCCAACGAAGGCACCGGCAATTCCGGAAACTGTGCCTTGGTAGCGCCACTGGCAATCGCCTCCACTTCGATGCTGATGGCTTCACCGGTGCGCCCGCTGTTGGGCGCTGCGGTATAGCGCAGCTGCAGGTTCTTCAGCGGCAGCCACGGTTGTGGCGCATCTGCGGGGGTCGCCCGCACCTGCAAGGTCTGGTCGGGACCACGGGCGCTGAGCTGGCCGTTGTCGCGACCGAAGAAATCGTCGAAGAAGCCACCCGCACCCTGCCCGCTGAAACGGGCTCCGGCCAACTGCAAGGGGCCGCTGCGCTCGGGAATCAGCAGGAAGCGGCGCTCCACGACGTTGTAGCGGCGTCCGCCCACTTCACGCACGGAAGTCCGGTCGTCACCAATACGCTGCAATGAGGCAGCAGCGGGTGTATCCAGTACCAGCTCGCCGGAGGCCAGCTGGGTGGCGAAGTACAGCCGCACCACCACGCCCACGCTCTGCTGCACATAGGGTTGTTTGTCATCGACCTCGGTTTCGATGAAAGCCAGCGCATTGCCGTCACGGCTGGCGACCGGCGCCTCGTCAACCTTCACCAGCAAGGGCGTGGTGCTGCCGCCACCCACGCGCAGTGCCGGGATGTCGAGCATGCCGGTGCGGCGTGGCGTCAGTGCAACCGCGTATTGGGCATAGTTGCGCGAGGCGCCACCGCCCAACTGCAACTGGCGGCTGCTGCTCTGCGCACCGATCACGAAGTCTGCTTCCAACGGCGCGTAGTCCGGACTACCGGATTGATCGGTTTCGATGGTCAGCGTGACCGACTCACCTTGCTTGATGCTGTCGCGATCCAACCAGGCCCGGGTCTGTGCCTGCAGCAGGCCAGTGAAGGCCAGCAGAGCGAGCAACAGCCACAGCTGCATGGCGCTGCCTGTGTGATTCTTTCTCATCGTTTTTCCCGCATCCGTCGCTCGTATTCGAGCTGGAATTTCGCTTTCAACAGATCGCCAGGCTCATCCGGCACGCGCTGCATCCAGGCCTCCACGGCCTGTTGCTGCTCGCGTTGCGCAGGTGTCATCGCAGCCAAGGCGGCGTTCTGCTGCTCACCTTCGCGCGCCTGCCGCTGACGCATGGCCTCGGCCATGCGCTGACTCTGGGCTTGATCGGCCTGTTGCTGCCTGCCGGCATCTTCGCCCTGTGGTGGCTGCTGATCCTTGCCGGATGACGACTTGCCATCCGCCTGCGGAGTGCGCTCAGGGGACTGCTGGCCTTGTTGCGACGGGCTTGATTGTTGACCCTGCTGCGGCTGGCCCTGCTGCCCCTGCTGCTGACCTTGTTGGTTCTGCTGCGAAGGATTCTGCTGCCCGTTCTGCGGCGGACTCTGCTGCCCGGGCTGGTCCTTGCCCTGCTGCGGCCTGGACGGATTCTGTTGCTTGCCTTGCTGACCCTGCTGCGATTTGCGCTTGCGCGCTGCATCCACCGCGGCACGGTTGGCCACCGCGTCCTGCATGCCTGGCTGCGCCTTCAGGGCGCGATCGTAGGCAGCGATGGCTTCGTCGTACTTGCCCTGACGGGCAAGCGCATTGCCAAGGTTGTACCAGCCCTGATCGCTGTCGATGCCTTCGAACTTTTTCTGCGCCGTGGCGAAATCACCGGCCCGGTAGGCCTCAACACCTTCGCCCAGACGCTGGTGTTGGCGCTGGTCGGCGCGCTGCCACCAGCCGCCCTGCTCTGCTGCATGGGCTGGCTGCAGCACTGGCAACAACAGGCAAAGCGCCAGGACCGGCAGCGCCCGACGCGGGCGTCGGAACGCGAACAACGCAAGCAACAACAGCGGCGGCAACAACCAATAACCTTCGTCCTGCCACTGCTTGCCGGCATTGACCTGCTGCTCGCGATCCCGTGCGCCGGCCTGCGGCTCCAGCACGCCCAAGGCCTGCAGGTCCGCCGAGGTGGTGGCAATACGCTGGTAGCCACCTCCGCCGGCCGCAGCCAGTGCGCGCAACGAGGTTTCATCCAGATGTGCCTGTTCAATCGCCCCACGCGGATCGCGGTAAGAAGCACCCTGCAGGCTGCCAAGACCGATCGCCGAGACCCGGTAACCGGCGACGCGCAGTTTTCCGGCCTCCGCCACCGCCGCAGCGTCAGCGTGATCGCTCAACAGCAGGATCTCGCCGTTGTGCGCGCCGGATTGCTTCAAGAGGTCACCGGCCCAGAGCAATGCCTTGTCCGGGCGCTGGCCATCGGCCGGCATCACTTCCGGCGCCAAGGCATCAAGGAACAGCGCCACGTTGGCTGCGTCATCGGTCAGCGGTGCCACGGTGAATGGCTCATAGGCGAAAGCGATCAACGCGACTTCACCGCCCTTGCGCTCACGCAGCAAAGCGGCCAGTTTGGCCCGCGCCTGCAGCAACCGCGACGGCGGCAGATCGGTAGCACGGATGCTGCTGGACAAATCCATCACGATCACCAGCGGCGTCTTCGATTCCCATAGCGGCTGTTCCAGCTGACGCCAACTCGGCCCGGCCAGGGCAAGCACTGCCAGCACCAAGCCAAGTACCAGTACAACGCTGCCCCACCAGCCGCGCTTACCCCCATCGCTCAACAGCTGCGCCAATAAATGCGGGTCCACTGCCTCATGCCAACGCGCACTGCGGCGACGACGCCACCAGCTGCCCAGCAGGGCCGCCGGCACCAACAACAGCGCCCATAGCCATTCAGGCCGCAGAAAGTGCAGATCCTGCCAATTGATCATGACCGCAGCCCCCGCCACGCCAACACCAGCACACCCAACAACACGGACAGCGCCAACGGCCATGGATAGCGCTCGATACGTGGCCGCACCGCTGGGCCCGCATCTTTCACCGGCTCCAGTCGGTCCAGCTCGGCATAGATATTGACCAGCTCATCGGTGTCGCGGGCACGGAAGAAACGCCCGCCGGTTTCGTCGGCCACCTTGGTCAAAGTGGCTTCGTCCACCTGGTCATCGGCACCGGGCAACTGCACGCCGAACAAGGACATGCCACCGCTGCCGCCAAAGGCGATGGTGTAGACGCGCACACCTTCGGCCTTGGCCAGCTCGGCCGCCTTCAGCGGTTCCAGCACGCCGGCGGTATTCACGCCATCGGTCAACACGATAAGTACGCGCTGCGCCTGCGGCTGTTCGCGCAGGCGCTTCACCGACAGTGCAATCGCATCACCCAACGCGGTCTCGCGCCCGGCCAGGCCAACCACGCTATCGCGCAGTTGATCGCGAACGGTGGCGCGATCAGTGGTCAGCGGCGTCAACGCATAGGCACGCTGACCGAACACCAACAGGCCAATGCGATCGCCTTCGCGACGCTCAAGGAAGTCAGCCAGCACTGCTTTGGCAGCCGTCAGGCGGTCCACCACCTGGCCACCAAGCTGCATGTCCGGCTCGCTCATGCTGCCGGACAGGTCCACCGCCAGCATCATCTGCCTTGCCTGCCGCGGCGGCTCGATCGGCTCACCCAGTTGCTGCGGACGCGCCAACGCGGCACACAGGCACAACCAGGCCAACCACAGCAGCAAGGTCTGCAGCACCGCACCGGCGCGCGAGGGCGGCTGGCCCTGCAGACGCGCCGGTTCGTAGGGCACGCGCAATGCTGCCCCGTTTTGTTCACGCAGCGGCCACAACAACATCAGCAAGGGCAATGGCAACGCCAGCCATGCCCAAGGCCACGCAAACGCCGGCAACAAGCTCAACCAACTGGCAATCGTGTCCTGCATCAGCGGCGCCCGGCCATCAATTGCAGAAAGCGGCTACGGGCCAACTGGCAGACACGATCAACCTGCGCAGCTTCAAGCGTTGGGCGGAAGCCGCCGTCCAGCAGCAGACGTCCGTCTCCGCTGCTGAAATCATCGCCCTTGGTCCCATCGAGAAAACGCAACCACGCCTCCCCCTGCAACTGCACAGCATGTGGATCAAGCCGCCGCGCCGCACGGCGCAGCAGCTCCGAGGCTGCCGCCAACTTGGCAGGCCCTTGCTGTGCTGCCTGCACCTGCCGGTCGAACAGAGCCATCCAGCGCTGCAATCGGCGCCGGCGAAAGAGATAGATGGAAAGCACGACCAGGGCAACCACCACGACCGCGCCGATCAGCAACCACCAACCCGGTGCCAGCGGCCACCAACCCGGCTCTGCAGGCAGGTGCACATCGCGCAGCTGCAGTTGTGCGGCCATCAGCCCACGCTCCGGATTGGCGCTGCGCCCAACCAGGCATCGCTGGCATCATCGGTGACCAGAGTGCTGACACGGATACGTCGACCCGGCAGTTGCCTGCACAAGTCCTCGACCGGGCCGATCAGTGCGTCATGCCAGGCATCGCGTACAGCGGACGAGGTCAGATCCAGTTGCAGGCGGCCGGATCGCGTTGCCAGCGGCAGGACACAACTCGGCGGTGAGATTTCCAGGGGATCAAGCAACAACACCAACTCCACTTCAACATGCATCGACAGTGCCGACCAGGTTGCTGCAGGCACTGCCTGTGCGCTGGCTGGATCAGCAAGCACCACCGCGCGTGCGCCGGGATGCAATACCCGTGCAGCCTGCTCCAAGGCCAGCTGCAATCCGCCGTCATCGGCAGGCCGCTCGCCATACCAGCGCACCAGGGCATCCAGCGTCCGCAAGACACCGCGTGTACCACCCGCCGGTGGTACCAGGGCCTGCTGCGCGGAGCCGCGCAGCGCCGCGATGCGATCACCATC
Source organism: Stenotrophomonas sp. STEN021 (assembly GCF_056760175.1). NCBI lineage: Bacteria > Pseudomonadati > Pseudomonadota > Gammaproteobacteria > Lysobacterales > Lysobacteraceae > Stenotrophomonas > Stenotrophomonas sp. STEN021. The sequence continues at coordinate 31,663 of NZ_JBRREH010000022.1, forward strand.
GCGCAACGCCGACCACGCCGCCACTGCACCAGCGCGTGCCGCCTGCACTGATTTGAAACGTACCCGCGTACCGAAGTACAGGGCCGCTGCGGTATCGGCAATCAACAAGGTGACCCGCTCGCGTTCGGTCTGGAACGTCTTGGTATGCGTTGTATCCGTGCGTGCGGTCAACTTCCAATCGATATGGCGCGCATCGTCACCGGCCACATACTCGCGTGACTCCGCATATTCCATGCCGCGACCACGCAGCATGGATGCGGCACGGCCGCTTACCGCGTAGTGCCCACGGCGGGCCTTGCGGCCACCGTTGGCGGAGCCGCGCAGCGCGATCAGCTCGGCCAGCTGCGGGCGGATACCGTCTTCGACAGCCGCAACCGTCTGCGCGTGTTTGGCTACGGGCGCACTCATCGCTGACCTGCTTGCAAACGTGGCCTCATGATCATTCCATCAATGGCGCAAGTCATCACGCCCTGCCTCAAGGCAGAGGCACGCATTCAAGCAGCGCCGCCACCAGGCGCTCGCCATCCCAGCCCTCGGCCGCGGCCTCGTAGCTGGGCAGCACGCGATGGCGGAGCACGTCGGCTGCCACGGCGCGGATGTCATCAGGGGTGACGTAGTCACGGCCGGCCAACCAGGCGCGGGCACGCGCGCAACGCTCCAGTGCGATCGAACCGCGCGGGCTTGCGCCCCAGGCAATACGCTTGGCCAGCTGAGCGTCATACGCACTGGCGTCACGCGAGGCCAACACCAACGCGATCAGGTAGCGCTCCAGCTGCGGCGCCATATGCAGTTCCAGCACTTCGCGACGGGCTTGTTCGATCTTCTGCAGCGAGATCTTTTCTATCGTCACCTGCTGCGGCCGCATTGCGCGCAAGGCGCGCTCGCGCGCCAGCCGCAGGATCTCGGTTTCGGCACTGGCATCCGGGTAGCCAATGCGCACATGCATCAGGAAACGGTCCAGCTGCGCCTCGGGCAGCGGGAAGGTCCCCTCCTGCTCGATCGGGTTCTGCGTGGCCATGACCAGGAACACGTCAGGCAGCGGATAGGTGTTGCGGCCCACCGTCACCTGCCGCTCGCCCATTGCTTCGAGCAGGGCCGACTGCACCTTGGCCGGGGCACGGTTGATTTCGTCTGCGAGCAGGATCGGGTGGAAGATCGGCCCGGCCTGGAACTCGAAGCGGCCCTCCTGCGAACGCCAGATATCGGTGCCGGTAAGGTCGGCGGGCAGCAGGTCCGGGGTGAACTGGATGCGCGCGAAGCTGGCATCGATGCGGGAGGCCAAGGCACGGATGGCGGTGGTCTTGGCCAGGCCAGGTGCGCCTTCCACCAGCAGGTGACCGTCCGCCAGCAGCGCGGTCAACAGCCGGTCGACCAGCAAGGACTGACCAACGATTTCGCTGGACAGGGCGTCGCGCAGTGCGGTGAATTCCTGATGCAGGCCGTTGTCGCGGACCATGGCATCGTCTTGGTTGGGCAACTGGGGAGGTAGGTTCATAGGCGCAGTTTGACCGATCCGCGGTGAAATGGTTCCAAACACCAGCCTGCAAACGGAAAAGGGCCGCTATCGCGGCCCTTTTCCTTCAATGTAACAAGTGCTTACTGGGCAGCCTTGGCCACACGCAGAATCTTCGGGGTCACGAACACCAGCAGCTCAGCCTTGTCCTTGCTGCGACCACGCTTCTTGAACAGGTTGCCAAGGAACGGAACATCACCCAGGAACGGCACCTTGGCGACGCTTTCCTTGTCGGTGAACTCGTAGACGCCACCAATAACCACGGTCTGACCATCATCAACCAACACGGCGGTGTTGATTTCTCGACGGTTGATGATCGGAACGACGCCGAAGTCGGTAACCGGCAAGTAGCGATCAACCTCATCCTTCTTCACGTTCATATTGAGGAAGACACGGTTGTCCTGGGTGATGGTCGGAGTGACCTTCAGCTCCAGCAGCACTTCCTTGAACTGAACGTTCGGGGTCGCTGCAGCACCGCCGGTACCACCGGTGATGGTGACGTAGCCGATCTCCTTACCCTGCTTGATCACGCCTTCACGCTGATTGGCGGTCACGATACGTGGGTTGGAGATGACTTCACCGCGGCCTTCCTCCTGCAGCGCAGACAATTCCAGATCCAGATTGAAGTTGGCACCCAGCAAGGTGTAGGCAAGGCTCGGACCCAAGCCATTGGCCGAGGTGAAGCTACCCGCCGGCAGATTGACGTTGAGCCCACGATTGGCGTTACCCACCCCATTGGTGGTGCTGCCTATCGTCGCGTCATTGTCACCATTGTTGTAACTGCGCTTGCCACCGATGCCGAACTTGGCACCGAGGTCACGGGCAAAGGTGTCATTGGCAATGACGATGCGGCCTTCGATCAGCACCTGGTCGACCGGGCGATCGATGACACCGATCAGTTCACGCATCTGCGCGACCTTCTTCGGGATATCACTGATCATCAAGGTGTTGGTACGTTCATCGGCTACCAAGCGACCACGCGGCGACAGGAAGCCATTCTCATTCTCACCTGAGCCGCCTGAACCACCTGAGTTACCTGAATTGCCGACACCCTTGGCCTCGGTAATGGCTTTGAAGATGGCGTTGGCGCTGTGGTAATTGATCTGAACGTAGTCGGTAATGAGATCCGACTTGTTCTCGAACGCGATGCGTGCGTCTTCCTTGTCCTGCTCGAACTTGGCCAGCTCCTGCTGCGGTGCAATCCAGACCACACCACCGTCGCGGCGCTTGTCCAAGCCCTTGGCACGCAGCACGATGTCCAGTGCCTGGTCCCACGGTACATTGACCAGTCGCAGGGTCACATTGCCCTGCACCGTGTCGGACGCCACCACGTTGAGGTTGGACTCCTCCGCGATCAGCTGCAACACGGTGCGCACCGGCACGTCCTGGAAGTTGAAGGTCACCGGACGGCCGCTGTAACCGCGTGCAGCCACCGTAGCAGCTGCCTGCGCAACAGTCTTCGAGGTCACCGCACCGGTAGCCACGTCAGCCTTGCGCGGAGTGATCTCCACCACATACTCGTTGCCGGTCTGATAGGCCAGCGAGTCGAATGCGCCATTGGTGCTGAGCACCAGCTGCGAACCCTGCCCAGATGGCTTGGCATCAATGCGCTGCACCGGCGTGGCGAAATCAACAACATTGAGCGGGCGTTGCAGATCGGCCGGCAGCACGGCGTTGCCAACGTCGATCACGACATTGTTGCCCTGGCTGCGCAGGTCCGGGCTGGCGCCCTGGCCATCGAACTGCATGATCAAACGTCCAGCGCCGTCATCGCCGCGCTTGAAGTCGATCTTGGTTACGGAAACCGCCTTCACCGCCTGTTGCGGAGCTGCGGCTAAGCCGCCAACACCAGCAACAGGCTGCGCTGCGAAGGAAGAGCCGCACACCGCTGCCAACGCCACTCCCAGGGCGCAGACGCGGACCAGTGCTTGGCGCCGGATGGGACGCAGGCTCAGGGCTTTGGTAAAAGTCATCGTGCTATCCCCTAATCAATCAACGATCGTCCAGTGCAAGCGAAGCTGGGCGTTCCAGCCAGCCACCTGCACCGTCCGGCACCAGTTCAATAAGCTCAATCCCGTCTTCGCGCACGCCGGTCACACGGCCGTCGCTCTGACCCATGTACACCCCAGGGCGTACACGGTAAGTGACCTTGTCCGGCCCCATCACCAGAGCAATTGCAGCACCGCCACTGCCGATGGTGCCAACCATGTCCAGGCTGTCGAGCGGGAACGCCTCGAGCGGTTCCTTGCGACGGTTCGGATCCGGTCGCAACTGACTGTTGCCGTCATCCGAGACCCAGGCATCACTGAACGGATCACGCAAGCCCTGGGCCGAATACTCGAAGGTTTCGAACTGCTGCATCACCGGTAGCGCTTCCAAGGGTTCGGCCGGGCGTGCACGCACGTCGGCAGTCCACTTCTCAAGATTGGGCGCATCGCCCGGTGTGCTGGTGATGCCGCGAGCGCAGCCGCCCAGCAGTACCGCACACGCCAGACCCAGGGCCAAGGAGGAAACATTACGCATGATTACTTCCCTCCCTTTTTCTTGGCTTCAGCAGCATTCGCTTTTTCCTGATCGGCCAATTCGGCGTCATCCAGATAGCGATAGGTCTTGACCGTACCGGACAGTTCCAGCGCGCCACCCGGGGTGATCACGCCCTGCCCCCCCTTGGGCTTCAGGTTGATGTCGTGCATGGTCAGGATGACCACACGTGGCAACGACGCAACACCGCTGACGAAGGCACCAAACTGGTGGTAACTGCCCACCAGCCGCAGCGCGATCGGCTTTTCGGCATAGAACTCTTTCAAGGTCTCGTCGCCTGGCTTGAACAGTTCGTTGTTCAAACCGCTGGACAACGCCGTCTGCGACACATCGATGATCAGGTCCGGCATTTCGGTCTTGCTGGGCAACTGCCGCAGCATCTGCTGCAGCACCTGCTCCATCTGCGCCAACTGCAGCTTCAACGGCTCCAGGTTGACAGCACGCTTCTGCTCTTTCTCGAACTCCTCACGCAGCGTGGCCTCTTTGCTTACCAGGCCTTCGAGCTCTTCTCGCTGACCACTGACGACAAGCAGGTACGAAAGACCAATGATGAGCAGCGACAGCAGCACGCAGAACACGATCTTCGCGTTGCGTGGCCAAGCGCCGATGTTGTTGAAGTCCAGCTCTTTGGCGTTGAATTTCTTGCTCACGAACGAGCCTCCTTCTGCGCCGGCGCCGCTGGTGCTGTCTCAGCCTTGGGCTTCTCGGCCCCACCAGCAGGGGCTGCGGGTGCCGCAGGCACCGTTGTTGCCGGTGCGGCAGGCAACGCCGTGCCCGCGGCAGCCGGGGCGCTCGCCCCTACCGCCGCGGACTCAGCCGGCGCAGCATCGGGGGCGGCAACATCCCCCCCTTGGGACTGGCCATCACCCGGCGTGGGCAATTTCACCTTGAGGGTGAACACATAAGGCAGCGACTTGATATCAACGACGCTGCCGGCCTTTTCCTGCGCGCGCGCTTCGATGATCGTCAATTCCGGACTTGTCATCCAGCCTGAGGTCTCGAGGTTGCGCATATAGGCACTGACTCGTGCGTTGGATTGGGTACGGCCTTCCAGGGTCAGCGTGTCGCCTTCCTGCTGCAACGCCGTCAACACCACACCATCGGGGATGGTGCGCACCAGCGAGTCAAACAAATGCACCATCTGCGAGCGCTTGCCCTGCAGTTCCTCGATCACCTTCTTGCGGTCGAGCAGACGCCTCTTCTGCACGTCAAGACGATCAATTTCCTTGTTCTGCTCCTTGACCTTGGCGATCTCGGTCTCAAGGTAGGCGTTGCGCTCGTTCTGGCCGCTGATCTGCTGGCTGAAGTAGAACCACAGCAAGCCCGACAGCACCACGCCACTGAGCGCAGCAAAGCCGAGCATCCCGTAGAACTCACGCTGACGCTGTTTGCGGCGCTCCTCGCGCCATGGCAATAGGTTGATCCGTGCCATCAGTCAAACCCCCTCATGGCCAGACCCGTCGCGATCATCAGCGCCGGTGCATCCTGGCTCAGTGCATGCGCCTGGACCTTCGGCCCCAGCGTCATCTGCGCCAAGGGGTTGGCCACCGAGGTCGCCACGCCAAGCTGTTCTTCAACCATGGTCGGCAAGCCGATCAAGGCCGCACAGCCGCCGGCCAGGACGATGTGGTCAACGCGGTTGAACTCGCTGCCCGCGTAGAAGAACTGCAACAGACGGCTGATCTGCTGCACCGTGGCTTCCTTGAACGGCTCCAGCACTTCAACCTCGTAGCTCTCCGGCAAGCCCCCCTGGCGCTTGGCCAGGCCAGCTTCCTCGTAGCTAAGACCATAGCGGCGCATCACCTCGTCGGTAAGCTGCTTGCCGCCGAACACCTGTTCGCGGCTGTACAGGCTGCGGCCACCACGCAAGACGTTGAGCGTGGTCATGGTGGCACCGATATCCACCAGTGCCACTACCCCATCACTGGGTACAGCCAACTCGCTGGCAACCAATGCAAAGGCGTTCTCAATCGCGAACGCCTCCACATCCATCACCTTGGCGGTCAGCCCACCCAGTTCAAGCGCGGACTGGCGCAACTCCACGTTCTCCGAGCGCGACGCGGCCAGCAGTACCTGCACCATTTCTGGATTGTTCGGCACTGGACCCAGCACTTCGAAATCGAGGTTTACTTCGTCGATGGGGTACGGGATGTAGTTCACCGCCTCCAGCTCGACCTGTGCTTCGAGGTCGTTTTCGTCCAGATCGGCCGGCATCGGAATCACCTTGGTGATCACCGCAGAACCCGCAACAGCGGCGGCCGCCGCCTTGGCCTTGGTACCTGAACGCGCAACAGCCCGCCGAATTGCTTCGCCGACTGCTTCGACTTCGACTATGTTTTTCTCCACCACCGCATTCGGCGGAAGAGGTTCCACGGCGTAATGTTCCACGCGGAAACGGTTACCGCTGCGGGAAAGCTGAAGCAGCTTCACCGCAGTCGAACTGATGTCGACACCAATGATTGGTGCCTGACTCTTTGGGATAAGCCCCACGGATTCTCCCCTGCCGACGGGCACTTGGACGCAAGTCTTGCGCCGGCGCATTAATAACGTTTTTTCAGCAAATGGCAACCATCCGGAACGCGAGACGCGATCTGCATCACGCCGCCCAGCTGTATCTCATTTGCTCTCCCCAGGACGCGGCCCCAGCCGCTCCCCTGCGTAATCTATACTCTGCGGCTACAAAAACCGCAATCGGGACTTCTGGATGCCACGTTTTCGTCGCTGGCTGCGTTGGCTGCTGGCCCTCTTTGTCGCCTTCTCCCTGGTCGGCGCAATCGCCATCGGTTCACTCTATTACGTTGTCTCGTCCAAGCTCCCGGACGTACAGGCGCTGCGCAATGTCGAATTGCAGGAGCCAATGTATGTCTATGATAATGAAGGGAAATTGATGGCGGTATTCGGCGAGACCCGCCGCTACCCGGTACAGATGAAGGACGTCCCCGAGCGCCTGAAGCAGGCCTTCCTGGCCACCGAAGACGCCCGTTTCTACCAGCACGATGGCATCGACTACAAAGGTATTGCCCGCGCCGTGTGGTTGATCGCGCGCACCGGCTCCAAGGACGGTGTACCCGGCGGATCGACGATTACCCAGCAGGTTGCGCGGCAATTCTTCCTCAGCAGCGAGGTCAGCTACACCCGCAAGTTCGCCGAAATCCTGCTCGCCCGCAAAATCGAGAGCGAGCTGAGCAAGGACGAGATCTTCGAGCTGTACCTCAACAAGAGCTTCTTCGGCAACCGTGCCTACGGCATCGGCGCCGCTGCCGAGTACTACTACGGCAAGAAGCTGGGCGAGTTGGACCTGGACGAAATGGCCTCGCTGGCCGGCATCCCCAAGTTCCCCTCCAGCGGCAACCCACTGAGCAACCCCGAGCGCGCGCGCCAACGCCGTGACAACTATGTACTGCAGCGCATGGCCGACCTGGGCTACATCAGCCAGGCCGAGGCTGATGCGGCCAAGGCCGTGGCCATGCACGCCAGCCCACACGAGCCGCCGGTACAGGTCTATGCGCCCTACGTGGCCGAGCTGGTGCGTCAGGAAATGATCGCCAAATACGGCAGCGACGTACTCAACAAGGGCTACCACGTCACCACCACCATCAATGGCCAGTTGCAGGAAGCCGCCAACACGGCGGTGCGCGATGGCCTGATCACCTACGACCACCGCCATGGCTGGCACGGCGTGGAGCAGCACTTCGACGTCGCTGCCGATGCTGACAACACTGCACTGGCCCGGCATATCGCCGGCATCCCGACGCAGTCAGGCCTGCAACCTGCGGTAGTTTCGGCAACCCATGCCGACGGCAGCATCACCGTGGTCCTGGCCGACCGCAGCGAACTGGTATTGCCGGTGGCGTCCAGCCGTTGGACCAGCCGCAGCCCCGCCAAGCTGGTTACCCGCGGCGACATGATCCGCGTGCGCGCCGGCAGCAAAGAAGGCGAATGGCTGATCGACCAGATTCCACGCGGACAAGCGGCACTGGTCTCGGTAGATGCCGAGAGCGGCGCATTGCGCGCCCTGGTCGGCGGCTTCAGCTTTGCCGGCAACAAGTTCAACCGCGCCACCCAGGCCCGCCGCCAGCCCGGCTCCAGCTTCAAGCCGTTCATCTATGCGGCTGCGTTCGACAAGGGCTTCAACCCGGCCTCGATCGTGCTGGATGCGCCAGTGGTGTTCCGCGACCGTCGCGGCAAGACCTGGCAGCCACAGAACGATGGCGGCGGCTTCCGCGGCCCGATGCGTCTACGCGAGGCACTGGTGCAGTCGCGCAACCTGGTGTCGGTGCGCCTGCTCGACAGCATGGGCGTGGACTATGCGCGCAAATACATCAGCGAATTCGGCTTCCAGGAAGCCGAGCTGCCACCGAACCTCTCGATGTCGTTGGGCACCGCCTCACTGACCCCGTTGTCGGTCGCGCGCGGTTACGCCGTGTTCGCCAATGGCGGCTCGCGCGTGGACACCTGGGTCGTGGATGAGATCAAGGACCGCGACGGCAACGTGATCTTCAAGGAAAACCCGGCGATGGCCTGCCGTGGCTGCGGCGGCGCCTCCACTGCCGGCGCGGCACCGGTCAGCCAGGTGGTGGACGGCTTCAACTTTGGCGCCGAGGCGGCACCCGCCCCAGTCGCCGCAAAGGCCGCCGAGGCCAAGCCTGAGGCCATCGAGCCAGCCAAGCCGGTGAACCCCAACGCCCGCACCGCACCGCGCGCCATCGATGAACGCACCGCCTACCAGCTGGTGTCGATGATGCGCGACGTGGTCCAGCGCGGCACCGGTACTGCGGCCAAGGTCCTGGGGCGTGAAGACGTGGGCGGCAAGACCGGCTCGACCAATGACCACCGCGACGCCTGGTTCTCCGGCTTCGGCGGCCCGCTGGCGACCACCGTATGGGTCGGTCGCGACGATTTCCGCTCGCTGGGCTACCGCGAGTACGGCGGCAAGGCAGCCCTGCCGATCTGGATCGACTACATGCGCGTGGCACTGAAGGACGCCCCCATCGCCAAGAACGACCCGCCCTCGGGCATGGTCCAGGCAACGCTCAACGGCGCTACCGAATGGGTCAAGACGGAAGACCTGGACCGCGTGCAGGACTTCGACTTCGGCCAGCAGGACCACGCCACCGACGACGCAGCCTTCGACATCTTCTGATTCACCGCGCAGGCGGAGGGACGCAAGCCCCTCCGCCTGCCTACAATCGGGCCAGCACCCACAGGGTAGAACCCGATGTCGCCATCGCCACCGCAACCTTCTTCCCGCAACAGCCGCGAACGGCAATTGATCGCGCAGGAGGCGGCACGCCTGATCGCCGAAGGCGGTATCCATGATCTCGAGCATGCGCGCCGCAAGGCCGCAGGCAAGCTTGGCATCAGCAGCGAAGCCCTGTGGCCACGCCTGAGCGAAATCGAGCAGGCCTTGCGTGAGCATCAACTCCTGTTCGCCTCCAGCAGCCAGCCCGGCGTACTGCGCGGGCACCGGGAATCGGCACTGCAGGCCATGCAGTTCCTGCAGGCTTTCCAGCCGCGCCTGGCCGGCGCAGTGCTGAGCGGAGTTGCCAGCGGCGACAGCCCGGTCATCCTGCACCTGCATTGCGATGACCCCGATGCGGTGCAGCGTTTTCTTCATGAGCAGCGCATTCCTGCCGAGGCGCGCACCTGGTCGCTACGTTTGGCGGGACATTCGTCCAGGCAGCATTACCCAGGCTGCGAGTTCGCCGCCGACGGCATCGCCTTCGAACTGGTAGTTCTGCCCGAGGATGCGCTGCGGCAGCCGCCGGTTTCTGCTGACGACGGCAAGCCCCTGCCGCGGGCGACTCTGGCACAGCTGAAGCAACTGCTGGCGCACGAGCAGCGGTAGTGCCGAGCCATGCTCGGCAAAGGCATTCCCGGTAAAGCCCCCCTGCCGAGCATGGCTCGGCGCTACCGGACATCCACCTGCGCTTGCTGGAGTGACACACAACAAAAAACCCCGCCAAAGCGGGGTTTTTGTCGTGATGGAGGCGGCGCATCGCTGCGCCACTGCCATTACTTGTAGTCGCGCACGTCGTGGCCGGTATAGACCTGGCGCGGACGGCCGATCTTCATTTCCGGATCAACCTGCTGCTCCAGCCAATGCGACACCCAGCCAGCGGTACGGCCCAGGGCGAACATGACCGTGAACATCTCGGTCGGGATATTCAGCGCCTTGTAGATGATGCCGCTGTAGAAGTCGACGTTCGGGTACAGCTTGCGGGCCACGAAGTAGTCATCCTGCAGCGCGGCCTGTTCCAGCTTGACGGCCACGTCCAGCAGCGGATCCTGCACACCGAGCTGACCCAGCACCTGCTTGGTCATCTCGCCGATCACCTTTGCGCGCGGGTCGAAGTTCTTGTAGACGCGGTGACCGAAGCCCATCAGGCGGAAGCCCGAGGTCTTGTCCTTGGCCTTGACCACGGCGGACTCGACGTTGTCTGCAGTACCGATCTCTTCCAGCATCTTCAGCACGGCTTCGTTGGCGCCGCCGTGTGCCGGGCCCCACAGCGCAGTGACGCCAGCGGCGACCGAAGCGTACGGGTTGGCGCCGGTGGAACCGACCAGACGTACGGTCGAGGTCGAGGCGTTCTGCTCGTGGTCGGCATGCAGGATGAACAGCAGGTCCAGTGCCTTGACCACGTCCTTGTTCAGGTCGTACTTGCCATCGGCCGACTCGAAGGTCTGCTTCAGGAAGCGGCTGACGTAATCCAGCGAGGTGTCCGGCTTGTTGGCCGGCAGGCCAGCGCCGTGGCGGTAGATCAGCGCCGACAGGGTCGGAACCTTGGCGATCAGACGCACGGCAGCCTGGCGGCGCTGTTCGGCATCGTCCAGGTCCAGCGAAGCGTGGTACTTGGCCGACAGCTGCGCAATCGAGGCAGCCAGGATCGCCATCGGATGCGCATCCTTGGCAAAGCTGCCGATCAAGGTGTTGATCGAATCATCGACACCGGCTTCAGCGGTCAGTTCGGCTTCGAACGCCTTCAGCTGGTCGGCGCTCGGACGATCGCCATTGATCAGCAGGTAGGCCACTTCGACGAAGCTGGACTTGGCAGCCAGCTGCTCGATCGGATAGCCGCGATACAGCAGCACGCCCTTGTCACCATCGATGTAGGTGATGGCCGACTTGCAGCTGGCGGTAGCGGTGTAGCCCGAGTCGTAAGTGAAGAGACCGGTTTCCTTGGTCAGCTTCGAGATATCGACACAGTTATTGCCCAGGACGGGTTTGACGACAGGCAGAACGACCGACGTATCGCCGGCGTTGAGCGTGACCTGATCAAGATCGGACACAGTGTGCGCTCCTCAAGTGGAAGGCGCCTGTCCTGACGAATGGGGTGCGGGCAGGCGCGTGAAGGAATTCCGCAGTTTTCCACGGCGGTTCCGACGATTATCGCACAGCAGCATTTGCAGATTGCGAAGACAAAAGTCTTATAGGCAGGGATTCAGCGCGACACAGCGTCACACCGGCACTACCGCCAGATTCTGCAATGGTTCAGCCGTACGACGGGCAAGACAAAACAACGGCCGCGCAGGGCGCGGCCGTTGTCTGTTCAGCAACAACCAGTCCAATCAGCGCGCGTAGCGCTTCTGGAACTTGTCGATGCGGCCGCTGGTATCGATAACCTTGTGCTTGCCCGTGTAGAACGGGTGCGAAGCCGAGGAAATTTCAACCTTGACGAGCGGATACTCTTCGCCGTCTTCCCACTTGACCGTTTCCTTGGAGGACATGGTCGAACGGGTCAGGAACTTGAAATCGGAGGTCACGTCGTGGAACACGACGTTGTGGTAATCGGGATGGATATCGGCCTTCATGGGGCTCACACCGTATTGTCTGGTGGTCAAGACCGCCATTATAGACACGACCTGCCGCGTCAGGCAAGTCGTGCCTGCTGAATCACTTGCCAGGACGGTTACCGACCGAGCAGCGCGCCGCGCACCTGGGCCTCGAAGCGGGCCTGGTCATAGCCGATCAGCAACGCCGTATTGTCCGCTACACCGGTCTGGCGATTCCAGTCCACGATGGTGGCGCCACGGCTGCGGGTGCCGGTCAGTTCGATCGACAGCGGACGCTGCTCGACCACGGTACCGCCTTCCGGCTGCAATGCCCACGCCATTGCCAGTGCATCGGCGGCATACCAGCGCTCGCCACGACTGTCTTCCGACCACAGCCGGGTCTGGCGGGAAATCAGCTCGTAGAAACGCGCCTTGTCAGTATCTGCAGCCAGCCACTGTTCGACATCACGATGCAGCAGACCGTGGGCGATGGTGGCCTCCCAGTCCGCGACTTCGGTGAACGGGAACGAGGTGAAGACGATATGCGCCGATTCCGGATCGAAGGCGATATTGAACTCGGCGGCCGGGGTGATGTTGCCGTGGCCGGTGATCGCGCCGCCCATCACCACGAAGCGCTTCACGCGCTGCGGCAGGCTGGGATCAAGCTTCAGCGCGAGCGCGATATTGGTCAACGGACCCAGGGCGACCAGAAGCAGTTCGCCGGCATATTGGTACGACAGGCGCAGGATCGCCAAGGCGGCGTGCTCGGCTTCCACCTTGCGCGCGGCCAGTGGCAGATCCACATCGCCAAAGCCGTCGCGGCCATGCACGTGTGCGGCATCTTCGGCCGGGTACACCAGCGGATCAGCGGTACCCGCAAACACCGGCACGTCTTCGCGGCCAGCCACTTCGCACAGCTTCAGCGCGTTGCGCACGGTGTATTCAAGGCCGACATTGCCCGCTGCCACCGTCAACCCGATCACATCATGGCGTTCATCGGCAAAGGCCATCAGCAGTGCCAGCGCGTCGTCCACGCCCGGATCAGTATCAATCAGCAACGGTATCTTCTTGCTCATCTTCTGCTTCACTTCTGGTTGGCCATGGAGTCTGTCACGGCCTCCATGACAGTGGAAGCACGCAATCAGGCCGATGCGTAGCGCACTGCGCCGCCAATCCAGCGGTTGACGATGCGATCAGCCAATTCCGGCGCATCGCTGAGCAGGCGTTCGGCCAGATCGTGCACAGTCGGCAGCAAACCCGCATCACGCGCCAGATCGGCTACCCGGAACGCGGCCAGGCCGGTCTGGCGCGTGCCCAGCAGTTCGCCGGGACCACGCAACTCCAGGTCCTTCTCGGCGATCAGGAAGCCATCGGAGGTAAGCCGCATGGTCTCCAGACGCTCGCGCGCCATCGCCGACAGCGGTGCCTGGTACATCAACACACAGCTGGACGCGGTAGCACCGCGACCGACGCGGCCGCGTAGCTGGTGCAACTGCGCCAGGCCCAGACGTTCGGCGTTCTCGATGATCATCAACGAGGCGTTGGGTACATCGACACCAACCTCGATGACGGTGGTGGCGACCAGCAGATCGGTTTCGGCCTGTTTGAAGGCGCGCATCGCCGCCTGCTTCTCAACCGCCTTCATGCGGCCGTGGACGAGACCGATGCGCAACTCAGGCAGCTGCGCCGACAGCGTCTCGAAGGTCGTCTGCGCGGCCTGCGCATCCATGCGTGCATTGCCGGGGCCGGCGTCTTCCTCGCTCTCTTCGATCAGCGTGCAGACCCAATACACCTGCCGCCCCTGCTGGCAGGCGATGCGGATGCGTTCGACCAGTTCCGGACGCCGCTCGGCGCTGATGGCGATGGTCTGCACCGGCGTGCGACCGGGCGGCAGTTCGTCGATGGCCGATACATCCAGATCCGAATACGCCGCCATCGCCAAGGTACGCGGGATCGGCGTGGCAGTCATCACCAGCTGATGCGGCACTACACCGGCCGTTGCGCCCTTGTCGCGCAGGGCAAGCCGCTGGTGCACGCCGAAGCGGTGCTGCTCATCGACGATGGCCAGTGCCAGATCGTTGAAGACCACGCTGTCCTGCATCAGCGCATGGGTGCCTACCACCACTTGTGCATGGCCGCTGGCCACATCTTCCAGCACCTTGGCGCGGGCCTTGCCGGTGACCTTGCCGGCCAGCCAGGCCACACGCACATCCAGCGGTTCCAGCCAGCTGCGCAGATTGTTCAGGTGCTGCTCGGCCAGCAGTTCGGTCGGCGCGGCCAGCGCCACCTGTTTGCCGCGCTCCACCGCCAGCATCGCCGCCAACGCAGCAACCACGGTCTTGCCCGAGCCAACGTCGCCCTGCACCAGCCGCAACATTGGATGGGCGCGGGCCAGGTCCTTGCGGATCTCGTCGAATACGCGCTGCTGCGCGCCGGTCAGCTTGAACGGCAAGGACTCGCGCAGGGCTTTGACCAGGCCGTCGCGGCCACGCAGCGACGGCGCGCGGTGTTGCTGCAGGGCGATGCGCTGGCGGCGCAGGCTGAGGTGGTGGGCCAGCAGCTCTTCCAGTGCCAAGCGGCGCTGCGCCGGGTGCGTACCCGCCCCCAGCGCACCGATATCGGCGTCGGCCGGCGGCCGGTGCATGGTCAGCATGGCTTCGCGCAACGACGGCAGGCCCATGCCGGCGAGCAAGGCCGGCGGCAGCAATTCCAATGCCGCGGCATCCGGCAGGCGATCCAGTGCCTGGCCGATCAACTTGCGCAGGCTGGCCGGGCCAATGCCCTCCACTGCCGGGTACACCGGGTCCAGTACCGCGCCCAGCGCAGCGTCTTCGCCGTCACCGAGCACGTGATAACTGGGATGCACGATCTCCAGCCCATTCTGGCCCGCGCGCGGTGTGCCATAGGCGCGCAGACGACGGCCTACCGCGAACTGCGACACCTGCGCGGCACGAAAGTGGAAAAAGCGCAGCACCAGGGTGGCGCCGGAATCGTCACTGATCGCCACCCGCAGCACCGGCCGGTAGCGGAAACCACGCTCCACTGCCTCTACCCTGCCCTCCACCTGCGCGGCCATGCCGGCCTTCAAGGCACGGATCGGCAGTAGCGTGGTGCGGTCCTCGTAGCGCAGCGGCAGGTGCAGCCACAGGTCCTGCAAACTGGTCAGGCCGCGCGCCTCCAGCTTGGCTGCCACCCGTGGCCCGACCCCGGCCAGACGGCTCAGTGGTTCGGTGGAAAGATCAAGGGTGGCGAGGTCACGGCGTGCAGACATTGCATAAGGATGCCGCCATGCGCCGCAAACAGAAACCCCGGCGTGGTTGGACGCCGGGGTTTCCTACTCCCCAAGTGCTGATTTGTCACGGTGTTGTCGATTGGCGCCTTCAAGCAAACCGTAGTGCCGAGCCATGCTCGGCAAGGGCCTTCCCGGGAGAGACTCAGCCGAGCATGGCTCGGCTCTACGGAACTGCCCCCCTCTCCCGCGGGGAGAGGGGCTTCAAGCGTTAGAACTTCACGGTCATTTCAAGGCCGTAGGTGCGCGGGTCGGTGATGGTTGCGCCGACCACGCCCAGGGGATCGCGTCCGTAGGTGTTCAGGCCACGGACGTACTGCTTGTCGAATACGTTGTTGGCGTACACCGCCCAGTTCCAGTGCTTCAGCGGTGAGGTCCAGCCGATGCGTACGTCGGTGCGCTGCTGTGATTCGCCGATGTTGAGCAGCTTGCTGATGCCGCAGTCACCCTGCAGGTCGGAACCTGCGTTGCAGCGCTGGGCGCCACGGTAGGCGTGGCGCAGCGAGAAGCGCAGCTGGCCGTTGCCGCCCAGGTCAGCGACGTACACCGCGCCAGCCGAGGCGCTGAAGCGCGGCTCGCCGGTCGGTGCACCGTCAAGATCCTCGCCTTCCGGGGTCACGTAATTCTTGTACTTGGAATCGATCCATTCGGCCGCCGCATCCAGGGTCAGACCATCGGTGACCTTCCAGCGCATGTCGAAATCCACGCCGGTGGCCTGCAGGTCGCTGGTGTCGAATACATAGACCGGGATGTCGACCGGATTGTTCGGATCCGGATCAATCAGGCGGATCGCCTGGCGGTTGTCGTACTGGTAGTGGAAGACGGAGACGTTGTAGGAGAAGCGTTCGAAGCTCTGCTTCAGGCCGACTTCCAGATTCCACACATCCTCGTTCTCGAACGCCGGACCGATCTGCAGCGCATTGAAACCACCGGCCTTGTAGCCCTTGGCCAGCGAGCCGAACACCATGGTGTCGTCATTAAGGTGGTAGTCGACGACGAAGCGCGGGCTCCAGTCACTCCAGCTCTTCTTGTCGCGCACCAGCTTGCCCTTGTTGACCATGGCCGGCGGGTCGATGAAGGCCATGTCGAAGGTCAGCAGCTCGCGGGTGATCGGGATGCCCATGCCCGCCAGTGCCTGGAAGAAGCCCAGCGCCTCCAACGTGCCGAGCTTCGCTTCAAGGCCGGGCGCATTGCGCGGCGTATTGAGCCAGGTGAAGTCCTTCTCGTCACGGGTGTAGCGCAGGCCGAAGGTCAGGTTGAGGCGATCGGTGGCCTTCCAGATCACGTCACCGAAAGCGGCGTACGAGGTGGTGCCCAGCGTGTTGCTGAAGCGCTCGTTCCATTTCTCGCCGACCAGCGAAATCGGAATACCGTTCATCTGCGCCAGCATCGAGGTGAAATTGAACAGGCTGCCATCGGGAATACCCAGCTGATAGGCCACGCCCATGTTGCGGATGATGTTGTCCACCGCCTCGGTATTGGTGTTGACCTCGCTGGTCTGGCGCGCGTCCTCGTTGAAATAGCTGGCACCAGCCACCCAATCGAAGCGTTCATTGCTGCCGGAGAACTTGAACTCCTGGTAGAAGGTTTCGTTGTTCTCGGTGTTCTTCGAATCCACGTACAGGTCGAAGCGATTGGTGCCGTCTTCCTCGGTGTGGTTGGTGGAGTCGTATTTGCGCCAGGAGCTGGTGGAGGTGAAATTGCCCCAGGACAGCGCGTGGTCGACGATCAGGCTGACGCCGTCGAAGGTGCGCCATTCGGCATTGTCAGCATCGCTATAGGTCTTGATCTTGCGCGGGTCCAGATAGTCGTCCGGGTCCACCGGTACTGGCGGCCGCGCCGGATAGGCCGGCAATGGCACGATGCCGGTGGTGACGCGGCCATTCTGGTCCAGGCTTTCGTGGTCCCAGGTGATGTACGCGGTGGTGTTGTCGCCGAAGCGGCTCTGCCAGGCTGCGCGGGTGGCCCAGACGTTCTCGCCGCCCAGGTCCTTGCCGGTGGCGCCGTCCTGGAACCAACCATCACTGGTGTTGATCAGTGCATTGAAGCGCAACGCCGAGTTGTCACCGGTGGGGATGTTCCACATCGCATCGGCGTACTTCTTGCCGTAGTTGCCGACGCGCACGGTGGCGCGCGCCTCGGTTTGTGCCTGCGGGCGCCGGGTCACCAGCGAGATCGCACCGGCAGCGGTATTGCGGCCGAACAAGGTGCCCTGCGGGCCCTTCAGCACTTCGATACGTTCCACATCGACGAAGGGCAGCAGCACGCCGCCGCCACGTCCACCGTAGACGCCATCAACGAAGATGCCTACCGCCGGATCGGTACCGATGCCAAAGTCGTCGGTCTCCACGCCACGTAGCCGGAACGATGGCTGGGTCGGCTGCACCGCGCTGATCACCAATCCCGGCACCAGCGAGTCGATGTCGCCAAGATTCTCGGCGGCCACGTCGTTGAGCAGGTTCTGGTCGACCACCTGCAAGGCGATCGGTACATCCTGTATTTCCTGCTGCCGGCTCTGCGCGGTGACGGTGATGCGATCCAGCGTGGTGGCAGCATCCTCCGTCGCCGACTGCGCCATTGCCGGGGCGCTCACCCCCAACACCATCAGCCCGGCCATGGCCCGCTGCACCCCAACTACCAGATTCCGTTGCTTCACTCGCATCGCGCTCTCTCCCACGCAGTGAGGTGTAAAGCCGGCGTCAGACTGCCGGCGGTCCCGTGTTGCCCGGCTGGCCTTCGCCAGCGGTATCGCAGTCTGTTTCCAGCGCGTTGATCCACTGCCGGATCAAGGCCACGCCTTCGTTGTGCACCACCGCCCGCCCGACCTCCGGCATCATCACCGCCGGGTCATCACTGTCCATGCGGTAGGCGATGATCGAGGCATCCGCATCGCCCGGCTGGATGTCATAGCGGCGGTTGCCAGTGCCCTTGCCCGCGGCGATGGGTTGCTTGCACATGCCCAGCTTCAGGTGATCCCGGGTGGGTGCGTCCAGCCACAGGCCGGAGGTGATGGCCGGGCCGGTGCGGCTATGGCAGTGACCGCAGTTGACGTCCAGATAGGCGCGCGCCCGCGCCTCCAGCGGCGCGGCAGGATCAGTGGCATCGGCCGCGCGTGGCAGCTGTGCCGGTGCAGGCAGGTCTTTCAGATAGCCGAGTTTGACCAGATGCGCGAGCTGGTTGTCGTGGCCGCTGAGGTAATCGAAATCGCGATTGAGGTTGCGCGCCTTGGGACCGATCGGCAGCAGCTTGCGCGAGCGGTTGTCGGTGATATGGCAACCACCGCACTGGTTCTGGTCCGGCACCTGGTAAGCAAACGCTTCGCGCGAGCCATCGGCAGCGACCAGTTCCAGATCAACACTGGCACCGGTACGTTGCAGGGTCGCGCTGGTCTGCTCCTTGTTCCAGACATACGGCAGCGCAACCCAGCCTTCCTTGCGGTGCACCAGCAAGCGGGTTTCGATCAGGTGAACCTTGGACAGGTCCAGGCTCTCCTCGTGCAATGAGGATTGCGACGGCGGCGTGCGTGCTACCGACTTGCCGTCGGCAACGCCGGGCGCCGGCAGCGGGTAGTAGAAGGTCTTGCTGAGAATGGTGCCGACCGGGAAGTCGAACGCATGCTCTGGCTGGTAGCCGGCCGCCTGCCCCTTCGGCATCCACACCGTGCGCAGCTTGTGCGCGTAATCGCTGAACAGCGGCGTGTTCAAGTCATACGGCACCACGCCGTCATTGAGCGACAGCTTGCCCTCGCGGACGCGCAGCACATGCCACTCATCCAGCGTCGCCGGCTGGCCCTGCTCGAAGAAATGCACCGCCGCTGGTTTGCCGCAGCCAACCAGCATCAGCAAGACGCTGAGCAACACAATCACCCGCACCATCAGATTGCGCATGTTCAAACCTCAACCACGCTTCAGATCGATGGCCGGCAAGCGCGGCAGGTCGCATTCAAACGGCTTGGCATCCTTGCTCGGGTTCTTGTAACCGCCAGGACCATCGGCGTTGATCACGCCGCTGACATTGCGCAGGCATATCTGCGGACCGACCTTGACCCCATCGACCATGCGCTCCTTGTTGTAATACCCATCCCACAGCACGTCCGGGAAGTTACCGGTCAGGCCATACATCGCCACTTTCAAGGCCTTCAGATCCAGTCCGTCGGGTGAGTCGCCGCCGCCGGACAAGGTGTTGTTGTGGATGTAGATGCGCTCCGGATACGGATCGAAATTGGGCGAGGCGCTGCTGTCCTTGTAACCGGTGGAATACACGCTGGAGACGATGATGTTGGTGGTGGCGTTGTCGCGCACCTCGTTGTCGAACACCTCGATGTCATCATTGGAGTTGATGACGATGCCCGACCCGGCAGGCACGCTGGCCACCGGCGTGCCCTTGGCACCGAAGTTCTCGTGATTGTTGGCGATGACCTTGTTGTTGAACACGCGGATATTGGCGCCCTGCTGCGACAGGCCCGGCATGTTGAACACCAGGATGCCGCCGGTATTGCCGGTGGCGACGTTGTCGTAGACGTCGGCGTTGCGGGTGTTCTCGACCTCGATGCCGGCCACGTTCTGCTCAGCGCGGCTGTTGCGCACGATCACTCCGTCGGACTGGCCGACGTAGATGCCGGCATCGGAAGCGCCGATGGAAACGGTGTTCTCGATCAGCACGTTCTTGGTCAGCACCGGGTAGATGCCATAGGCGCCGTTCTTGGTGCTGGGGCCACCGGTCCACTGCACCTTTACGCCACGGATGGTGATGTTCTCCGACTCGCTGATCTTCAGCCCGTCGCCCTTGGAGTCCTCGATGGTGAGGTTCTCGATGGTGAAGTTGTCGCCATTGACCAGCAACCCCTCGGCGCCGGCCTTCTGCCCCTTGAAGCTGAGCACGGTCCGGTCCATGCCGACACCACGAATGGTCACGCCGTCTGCGCGCAGGCTCAGGCTGCGCTCGAACTGGTGGCGGCCGGCCGGGATGTCGATCACGTCGCCGGGTTTGGCATCGAGCAGGCGCTCCTGCAGCGTGGCCGCGAATGCCCCGTCGGCCGCAGCCACGCTTGGTGCCTGTTCGGCCTGCTTCTGGCAGCCGACGACCATGACGGCCAAGGTGGCGGAAACCGCCCAGGTAATGCTGCGCTGCATGACGTGCTCCCATACGGTGGCAGATGTTGGGCGCAGTCTGGCCTTCAGGCAGTGTTCACGCGAAGGGCAAGAACGGCATACTTGGGGGGGGCAAAGCGGACAAGCTGGAGGGGCTTGAATGCATCGCAGGATCAGCGGCGGCGACCGCCTGAGCATCGCCAACGTTCCAACCAACATGCTCTGTGGCCTGTTGCTACTGGCCGAGCAACGCGGTGTCAGCAGCGACAACTGGTTCAATGGGCTGCAATTGAGCGCGGCGCAGCTCAACGATCCCAGTGCCCGCATTTCCTACCGGCAGGCAATCGAGGTGATACGCCGCGCCCTGCCCACCTTCCCCATCGACGGGGTCGGCCTGGCCATGGGCGGCAACCAGAACGGTGGCAACTTCGGCCTGCTCGGCCTGGCGATGAAGACCGCACGCACGTTTGGCGACGCGGTGCGGATAGGGCTGGATTACCAGCGCAATCTCGGCCCGCTGATGAGCCTGGCCCTGGAAGACGGCGGCAGCGACAGCCTGGCCATCGTTGCCAGCGCGCCGGATGAAGCCAACGACCTGCTGCAGTTCCTCTGCGAGGAGATGTTCTCCAGCATCGTGATGCTGGCCCGCGAGCTGGCTGGCAATGAGTTCAGCCCGCTGCGACTGGAACTGGGCTACCCGGCACCGGCGTGTATCGACGAGTACCAGGCCTTGTTCCGTTGCGAGCTGCGCTTCAACCAGCCACGTCACGCATTGCTGCTGGAACAGCGCTGGATGCAGCTGCCGTTTGCCAGCTACAACCCGGTGACCTCGCAGCAGGCCTTGTCGATGTGCCACGCGCAACTGGCAACGCTGGCCTCGCGCGGGGAGACCACCGCCGCGGTCGAGCGCCAGCTGCGGCCACGGCTGCGTGACAACCCGCAGATGAGCGAAATCGCGCTGGCCCTGCACCTGAGCGAGCGGACCCTGCGCCGGCAATTGGCCGACGAGGAAACCAGCTTCAGCGAGGTCCACGATCGCGTGCGCACCGAGCGCGCATTGGAACTGCTGCAGGACCCGGAGCTCGCCGTTGCCGCCATCGGCAACCAGCTGGGCTTCAACGATGCGCGCGAGTTCCGCCGCGCCTTCAAGCGCTGGACCGGGCAGACCCCGAGCGGAACCCGCTTACCGCCAAGCTGAAACGCAGATGCCCGGTTTCCCGGGCATCTGCTACACCACCGAATCCGCATTGCGGATCAGTCGATGATCATGATCGCGTCGACTTCGAACGCAGCGCCCTTCGGCAGGCCCGACACTTCGATGGTCGAACGGGCCGGGAACGGGGCCTGGAAGTATTCCTGCATGACCGCGTTGACCTTGGCGAACTCTCCCAGGTCGGTCAGGTACAGGCCAAGGCGCACCATCTTGTCCAGCGAACCACCGGCTTCCTCGGCCACGGCCTTGAGGTTGTCGAAGGCGCGACGGGCCTGCGCGGTGACGTCGCCGGCGACGATTTCACCGGTCGCCGGGTCCAACGGAATCTGGCCGGAGAAATACACGGTATTGCCGGCGCGCACGGCCTGCGAGTACGGGCCGATGGCGGCCGGGGCGTTGGCGGTGTTGATGATCTGGCGGGACATGGACAGCTCCAGTCTGGAAAAGGTGGGCCATTGTAACGTCGCCACCTTGGCGGGCGGCTGACCAGGCTGGGCGGGCCTTGGCCAAAAAATCACCAGATATCCGAAAGCACTGCGGCACAAGGCCTGCCAGACCTTATCCACAACTTGTCGGCATCACAGGGCACAGCCTGTGTGGATAGCCGCATGCAGGTAGCGCCGAGCCATGCTCGGCTGGGGCTTTCCACGAAAACCCGATGTGATCTTGTAGGAGCGGCGTCAGCCGCGAAGCTGGTGCCAGTGAATTGATCGAGCATGCTGGTTGGCCGGATGGATCATCTGCTTCGCCGCTGACCCCCCACCCACAAACCAGCCGTTTTTT
>NZ_JBRREH010000023.1:0-52511 GCF_056760175.1 Stenotrophomonas sp. STEN021
GGGGGCGCATCGCGCGCTGACCATCAGACCGAAGCGCTGCCGCTTGTCTCCCTCCCTTTGGCGTAGCCAAGGGGAGGGTTGGGGAGGGGTGCTTTTCGCCGCAACCCGAAGCCCCCTGGCAGAACCTGCTTCGCAAGAAAAGCAGCTGGCAACACCAGAAGACCAGAAAGCAAAAAGCCGCCCACGCAAGGCATGGGCGGCTTTTCAAAACAGCACAACCGATCAGAACCCCAGTTCTGTCCCCGCCGGCAACACCTGCAGCAACTGCTCGCGGAACAGCCCCTTGATCCGCTCCAACGCCGCCTCATCATTGGCCTCGAAGCGCAGCACCAGCACAGGCGTGGTGTTGGAGGCGCGCACCAGACCCCAGCCATCGCTGAAGTCGGCACGCAGGCCGTCGATCGTCGAGATGCGCGCGCCTGCGAACACCGAGTCCTCCACCTGCGCCGCCGCCACGATCAAGGCCACCTGCGCATGCTGGGTGCCCTCCTCCACCGCCACCTTCAACTCGGGCGTGGAGATCGCATCCGGCAACTCGTTCAATACCTCGGACGGTTCTTCATCACGCTGGGCGAGGATTTCCAGCAGGCGTGCCGCTGCGTACAGGCCATCATCAAAGCCGTACCAGCGTTCCTTGAAGAAGAAGTGGCCACTCATCTCGCCGGCCAACTCGGCATCGGTCTCGCGCATCTTGGCCTTGACCAGCGAATGCCCGGTCTTCCACATCATCGGGCTGCCGCCGTTGCGCAGGATGTAGTCCGACAACTTGCCCGTGCACTTCACGTCGTAGATGACCATCGCGCCCGGGTTGCGGGCCAGCACGTCGGCGGCGAACAACATCAGCAGGCGGTCGGCAAAAATGATTTTGCCGTCCTTGGTGACAACGCCAAGACGGTCACCGTCACCATCGAAGGCCACGCCCAGGTCCGCGTCGAAACGCTTGACCATCTGTACCAGGTCTTCGAGGTTGTGCGGGTCGCTGGGGTCGGGATGGTGGTTGGGGAAGTTGCCGTCCACATCGCAGTACAGGGGAATCACCTCGGCACCAATGGCTTCCAGCAACTGCGGTGCCACCGCACCGGCCACGCCATTGCCGGCATCGGCAACGATCTTGAGCGGGCGGTCCAACTGCACGTCGTCGGCGATGCGTTGCACGTAATCGTCGATGACCTCGCGCTGCTGCAGGCTGCCTTCGCTGTCGGCATGCTGCAGGCGGCCTTCCTGGATGCGCTTGTACAGGTCGGTGATGGCGTCGCCTGAGAGCGTCTCGCCACCGATGACGATCTTGAAACCGTTGTAGTCCGGCGGGTTGTGGCTGCCGGTAACCGCCACGCAGCTGCCAGCACGCAGGTGATAACTGGCGAAATACACCACCGGCGTCGGTGCCATGCCGATATCGATCACATCGCAGCCAGCGCGGCGCAGGCCGGTGATCAAGGCATCTGCCAGCTCCGGGCCGGACAGGCGGCCATCGCGGCCCACCACCACATCACGCAGGCCCTGCGCCTGCATTTCGCTACCGATGGCCTGACCGATGAGCGTGGCGACACTGGCGTTCAACTCGGTGCCAAGCACGCCACGGATGTCGTAAGCACGGAAGATGACCGGCAATACCGCCTCGGCACCAGGCTCAGCGCGCACCTGCGGCGCATCGGCCTCGCGCGTATTGGCCGAAACCGGCACAGGCTGCGGGTCCTGTTGCAGCGCTTCCTGCAGGGTCAGCCCACCATCGTCGGCCTCCACGGTGCCTCGGCGCAGGGCCGGCAGGTTCATCAGACGCTTGCGACCCAATAGCAGCAACAAGGCGGTAATCAACAGCAACAAGGCCACGATGGCACTGGCAACCACCCCCAAGCCCATCGCACCGGTGCTGGCATCCGGCAGTTCGGCCACAACGCGCAGGCCGGTGTCGCCAACCGGGCGCGCCAAGGCATCAGCGCTGTTGCCCAGGTCGCTTGCACCCTTCTGGACGATGGTGAAACCGCCCTGGCGCAGCCCGAGGAAGGCGCTGTTCGGTGAATCGATGCCGTCAAATACGGAGGTCAGCCGGGTCAGCGGTTGGCGGATGTAGATCACCGCCGGCTTGCCCTGCAGCAGCACCGGTGCGGCCAGGCCCAGGCGTGGGCTACCACCGTCGCGGACCACCAGCGCCACCGGCTGGCCGCTGGCCATGGCCTGTTCCAGCAGTGCCAGCCGCGAGTAGCCAAACGTCGCCGGCTCGGCATAAGCCTCGGCCAGGCCGGCGTCGAGTACCTGTGCGTCTTCCACGCCGGTCCACTTGTCACGTACCGCCAGAGCGACGGCGGCTGCATCGCCGCTGGCCAGCGCGGCCTTGACCGGCTCCAGCGCCAACTGCTTGCCGAACTGCGCGGTCTGCGCGGACAGCGCTTTCTGTACGTCGGCCACGGCCTGATCGCGGGATTGCTCAAGGCCGGCACTGGTGCCGGACTGCATCCATTGATCTACCGCACTCCAGCCGAACCAACCGGCCAACAACAGCAACAGCACCGCCAGCAGTGGCGTTGATCGACCCAGCGCAGGACGTGGCCGCCCGCTCTCATTGCCTTGGCTCATCGTGCGTTCCCCCTGTCAGCGCACCCCGGTGTGGCCGAATCCACCCGTTCCACGCGCACTGTCGATGAAAGTATCTACTACCTGCAACGTTACGCGTGCAATCGGCATAACCACCAACTGCGCGATACGGTCGCCAGGCTCGATGGTGAATGCTTCACGGCCACGGTTCCACACACTGATCAGCAACGGCCCCTGGTAGTCGGCGTCGATCAAGCCTGTGCCATTTCCCAACACGATGCCGTGGCGATGGCCCAACCCGGAACGCGGCAGAACCACCGCGCACAGGCCCGGATCAGCGATATGGATCGCGATGCCACTGGGTAGCAGGGCCGCATCACCGGGCTCCAGCGTCAGCGGCGCTTCGGTAGCCGCGCGCAGGTCCATGCCGGCGCTGGCCTCGGTGGCGTAAGCCGGCAGCGGCCAGCTGTCGCCGAAGCGCGGGTCCAGCAACTTCACCTGCAAGGGCTGCAGTCCATTACTCATGCGT
Organism: Stenotrophomonas sp. STEN021; assembly: GCF_056760175.1. NCBI lineage: Bacteria > Pseudomonadati > Pseudomonadota > Gammaproteobacteria > Lysobacterales > Lysobacteraceae > Stenotrophomonas > Stenotrophomonas sp. STEN021. Next base: position 3,062 of record NZ_JBRREH010000023.1, read on the forward strand.
CCAACCTCTCGGCAATCAAATCCAACAACTGTTCGGCCAGCTGGGTCTTGGCAGTGCCCGGGAACTCGCGCAGGCCGCCGTTCCAGTAGGCCACGGCCGCGTTCTGGTCACTCTCAAAGCCATTGCCGGCAATGCCGACCTGGTTGGCGATGATCAGATCCAGATGCTTGTCGGCGAGTTTGCCGCGCGCGTACTTCTCCACATCGTGGGTTTCAGCGGCAAAGCCCACCACCAGCTTCAAGGCCTGCTCATGCACCGCCACTTCCGCCAGGATGTCGGCGGTGCGCACCAGCTCAAGGGTCAAGGTCTGGGTGCCGGCGGTCTTCTTCAGCTTCTGCGGCGAGACCTGCCGCGGCGTGTAATCGGCCACGGCGGCGGCGCCGATGTAGATGTCGGCAGGCAAGGCACCAAGCACGGCATCGCGCATCTGCGCGGCCGAGCGCACATCGATGCGCTGCACGCCGGCCGGCGTGGCCAGCTGCACCGGGCCGCTGACCAGCACCACCTGTGCGCCCTGGCGGGCAGCGGCGGCGGCCAGGGCATAGCCCATCTTGCCGCTGCTGCGGTTGCCGACATAGCGCACCGGGTCCAGATCTTCGTAGGTGGGGCCGGCGCTGATCAGCACGCGCATCCCGTTCAGGCGACCCGGCTTGGCCGGCGCCTGCGGCGCCACATTGCCGGCAAGCGCAGCAATGATGGTCGGGGCTTCACTGACCCGGCCGGGGCCGGATTCGCCCTCGGCCAGCGGACCGTCCTCAGGCCCGACCACCTGCACGCCACGCTCACGCAGCAGCGCCATGTTGGCCTGGGTGGCCGGGTGCAGCCACATGCGGTGATTCATTGCCGGGCACACGGTCAGCGGCGCGGTACTGGCCAGGCACAGCGTGGTCACCAGGTCGTCGGCATTGCCATGCGCCAACCGGGCCAGCAGATCGGCAGTGGCCGGGGCGATGACGATGCGGTCGGCCCAGCGCGCCAGTTCGATATGGCCCATGGCCTGCTCGGCGGCACTGTCCCACAGGGTGGTGCGGGTCGGATGGCCGGACAGCGCCTGGAAGCTCAGCGGGGTAACGAACTGCTGCGCACCAGCCGTCATCGCCACCTGCACGGTGGCACCGGCATCACGCAGCCGACGCACCAGCTCCAGCGACTTGTACGCAGCGATGCCGCCGCCTACGCATAGCAGCAGCTTCTGTCCTTCCAAGGGGCGGGAAGTGGGGGAAACGCTGGTCACGGATGGGGATTCCTAGGTACAGAAGAAGGGTTAGCTTAACCGAAGGCTTTGTTACGCCTGATCCAGTTTTTGGCAAATGGCGGTGAATCTGCCACTCATGCATATCCGTGATTGGCCCAGCGCTGAACGCCCGCGCGAAAAACTGCTGGCGCGTGGCGCAGGCGCACTTTCCGACGCTGAACTGCTGGCAATTTTCCTCGGTTCGGGCCTGCGCGGGCGCGATGCGGTACAGACCGCACGCGAGCTGTTGCAGGGTCACGGCCCATTGCGGGCGCTGCTGGACCGCAGTGCGCCGCAACTGGCCAGATTGCCGGGGCTGGGTCCTGCCCGCGCCTGCCAGCTCAGCGCCGCACTGGAACTGGGTCGACGTCATCTGGCCGCCGAGCTGGAGCGCGGTGACGCGCTGGCCGACCCAACCGCGGCCGGCCGCTACTTCGCCCAACGCCTGCGCCACCGGCCGCAGGAGGTGTTTGCGGCGCTGTACCTGGACAACCGACATCGGGCTTTGGCCTTTGAAGAGTTATCCACAGGAACGGTAGACAGCGCCGAGGTACACCCGCGTGAAGTCGTCCGCCAGGCCTTGGCCCACAACGCCGCGGCGGTAATCGTTGGGCACAACCATCCGTCCGGGAATCCTGAACCGTCGGCGGCCGACCGCGCCATCACCAGGCGTCTGCAGCAGGCCTTGGCGCTGGTGGATATCCGCCTGCTCGACCATTTCGTGATCGGCGACGGCGCCCCAGTGTCGTTGGCTGCGCGCGGCTGGCTCTGAACGGGCCAGTCTGAACCGCGGCGCCCACATCCCGTCCGCAGATTCGCCCTGCGGCGGACCGGATGCCCTCCGCCGGTTGGGCGCCGCCGTCTTTCTGTTTTTTTGACATTGCTGACCCCTTCCGGCAGCTCGCAGGCGGCCGTGACGCAGGTCAGGTAAAATGGTCAGTTCCGCGCTTCAAGCAGAATAGTCACGTGAAAGCCCAACTCCGCGCCCTCATCGGCCAAGGCATCGAAGCCTTGCGCGCCAACGGCACCTTGCCTGCCGACACCCTGCCGCCGGATTTCGTGGTCGAACGACCCAAGACCCGCGAACACGGTGATTTCGCCACCAACGCCGCCATGCTGCTGGCCAAGGCCGCGCGCAGCAATCCGCGCGCCGTTGCGCAGGCGCTGGTTGCCGCGTTGCCGGCCAGCGATGACATCGTCAGTGTCGAGATTGCCGGCCCAGGCTTCATCAATTTCAAACTCTCGCCGGTGGCTTACCAGCGCGAAGTGGTCAGCGTGCTCAAGGAAGCCGAGGACTACGGCCGCAACCTGAGCGGCAACGGCCGCAGCGTCGGCGTCGAATACGTGTCGGCCAACCCGACCGGCCCGCTGCATGTCGGCCACGGCCGCGCAGGCGTGATCGGTGATTGCATTGCCCGCGTGCTGGAAGTCAACGGTTGGAATGCCAAGCGCGAGTTCTACTACAACGACGCTGGCGTGCAGATCGAAAACCTGGCCAAGTCGGTGCAGGCGCGTGCACGCGGCTTCAAGCCGGGTGACGAGCAGTGGCCGGCCGAAGCCTATAACGGCGACTACATCGGCGACGTGGCCAAGGCCTACCTGCTGGGTGAAACCGTGGACCTGGAAGGCAGCCAGATCGTCGGCGCCAAGGATGCCGAGAACCTGGAAGAAGTGCGCCGCTTTGCGGTGGCCTATCTGCGCAACGAGCAGAACCTGGACCTGGCCGCGTTTGGTGTGGATTTCGACATCTACTTCCTGGAAAGCTCGCTGTACAAGGACGGCAAGGTTGCCGAAACCGTGCAGCAGCTGATCAGCTCCGGCCACACCTATGAGGAAGGCGGCGCGCTGTGGCTGCGTTCCACCGATTTTGGTGACGACAAGGACCGCGTGATGCGCAAGTCCGACGGCACCTACACCTACTTCCTGCCGGACGTGGCCTATCACCTGAGCAAGTGGCAGCGCGGTTACGAACGCGCCATCACCGAGCTCGGTGCCGACCACCACGGCTCGCTGGCGCGTGTGCGCGCCGGCCTGCAGGCGCTGGACCTGGGCATTCCCAAGGGCTGGCCGGAATACGTGCTGCACCAGATGGTGACGGTGATGCGCGGCGGCGAGGAAGTGAAGCTGTCCAAGCGTGCCGGCAGCTACCTGACCCTGCGCGACCTGATCGAGGAAGTGGGCAGCGATGCGGTGCGTTGGTTCCTGATCGCGCGCAAGCCCGATTCGCAGCTGACCTTCGACATCGACCTGGCCCGCCAGCAGAGTAGCGACAACCCGGTGTTCTACGTGCAGTACGCGCATGCCCGCGTCTGTTCGCTGCTGCGCCAGGCGCAGGAAAAGGGTCTGGACTACAAGCAGGCCGACGGTCTGGCCGCGTTGTCGCGCCTGGGCGACGACACCTCGCTGGAACTGATGAACGAAATCTCGCGCTACCCGGAAGTGGTGGAAGCGGCCGGCATCGCACTGGAACCGCATCAGGTCGCGCAATATCTGCGTGAATTGGCACACGCTTTCCACACGTGGTATCACGGCACCCCCGTGCTGGTGGATGATGCAGCCGAGCGCAATGCCAAGCTCACCTTGGCCAGCGCCGCACGGCAGACCCTGGCCAATGGCCTGAGCATCCTGGGCGTCAGTGCCCCGGAAAAGATGTAAACACCTGGAGACGCAGTAGACATGGCAGCACGACGCGGCAAAACCCAAGCCCGGCGCAACAACGACAATGGCACGCCCGGCTGGGTGTGGCTGGTTGCCGGCGTGGCGATTGCGGCGGTGGTGTTCCTGGCGGCGCCCAACCTGTTCAAGAAGGACGGCGACGGTTTTCTGCGCGTAGGCCCGCAACCCAACCCGGACGCACAGCCGGCACCGGTTGCTGACGCCGACGTCGACGCCGGGGTGGAATCGAACAAGCCAGCCACGCCTGCCGGAGCCAAGCCGGAGGAAAAGCCAGCCACCCAGTACGACTTCTACACCTTGTTGCCGGGCACGGAAGTACAGATGTCCGACGCCGAACTGGCTGCCAGCGCCAAGGCCGAGGAACAGCGTCGTGCTGCTGCAGCGCGCGCGACTGCGGCCGCAACGCCGGCCACGCCACCAACCGAGGCCCAGCGCGCGCAGGCTGCATTGGAAGGGCGTCCGTTGCCGGCACCGGTGAGCGAGCCCGCTCGCCAGCCGGCACCGATCAGTGAAACCGCTGCGCGCCCGGCGCAGGTTGCCAGCGCCACTCCGACAGCTGCGGCCACGGCTCCCAAGCCGGCGCCTGCAGCGGCAACGCCTGCTCCGGCTGCGACTGTTGCAACTGCCGCGCCGGCAGCAGCAACCGAGAACGTGCGCTACATCCTGCAGGCAGGTGCGTTTGGTGCTTCGGGTGATGCCGAATCGACCAAGGCCAAGCTGGCGATGATGGGGTTGGCTGCGCGGGTGGAATCGGCACAGATCAACGGCAACACCGTGTACCGCGTGCGCATGGGTCCGTATGGCACCGCCAGTGAGTTGGCTGAAGCCAAGGCCAAGCTCAACGGTACCGGTTTGCAGGCTATGGCGATCAAGGCGCAGTGAAGTCGCCTACGGCGGCTTCACCCCAAAGTTTGTGAAGCAAACTTTGGGCCCCGTGCCCGTTACACCCATAACCCCGCGCCTGTCGGCGCGCCCCCTTTACTAAAGGGGGCTATTGCGGCTGATGGATCGCTAGCTGAGCGTCTCGATTGTTCAAGCCCCGACATCTTTTGATGTTGGGGCTTTTTGTTTGTGCCGTTGTAGCCCGGGCAAGCGCAGCGCACCCGGGGCTTAATCGTGCGTCGATTGTTCTTGCTACGTTGTTTTACCTGCAAAGAGCACCCCTCCCCAACCCTCCCCTACGCCTGCGGCGCAAGGGAGGGGGTGATTGCGCGATCTGTCGGGATGCGGCGTGGCGAAGCAGCGCTTTGCCCCCTCCCTTGCGCCGCAGGCGTAGGGGAGGGTTGGGGAGGGGTGCTTTGGCTCCTGGCTCTTGCTTGAGGCGTCAATCCCACCTTCCCACCTCCACCGCCGCAAAGTGCGAAAATCCAGATCCCCTGCCCCAAGGATTCCGCAATGTCCAAGACCGCATTGATCACTGGCGCCACCTCCGGCTTCGGCGCCGCCGCTGTCCGCCGCTTTGCCGCGGCCGGCTGGAAAGTGATCGCCACCGGTCGTCGTGCCGAGCGCCTGCAGCCGCTGGTGGAAGAATTCGGCGCCGACAAGATTCACGCCGCTGCCTTCGACATCCGCGATGCCGCTGCAATGGAAGCCGCCCTGGCCGCCCTGCCGCCCGCCTTCCGCGACATCGACCTGCTGGTCAACAACGCCGGTCTTGCCCAGGGCACGGCCGCGGCCCAGCACGCCAGCCTGGAAGACTGGCGCACGATGATCGACACCAACATAACCGCGCTGGTGACACTGACCCATCACCTGCTGCCGAAGCTGGTAGAACGCCGTGGCGCGATCATCAACATCAGCTCCACCGCCGCGCTCTACCCGTACCCGGGTGGCAATGCCTATGGCGGCACCAAGGCCTTCGTCAGCCAGTTCTCGCTGGGCCTGCGCTCGGACCTGCACGGCACCGGCGTACGCGTGACCGCGATCGAGCCGGGCATGGCCGAAACCGAATTCACCCTGGTGCGCACGCACGGCAACCAGGCTGCATCCGATCAGCTGTACGGCGGCGCCAGCCCGATGACCGCCGAAGATATCGCCGAGCAGATTTTCTGGGTGGCCACGTTGCCGGCGCACTTGAACGTCAACCGCATCGAGTTGATGCCGGTGAGCCAGTCGTTTGCTGGGTTTCAGATCGCACGCCAGAGCTGAAAGCTGCTTTCCTGGCAGCTGCAATGAAGGCCAACGCGTGAGCAGCGCCTTGGCCTTCGTCTCAAACAGTGGAGTTTTCCCGTGAGCAGCCGATAAATCGGCGCGGTTCCGGCAACAGCCGGTTCAACTACACACGAAAGGAGAATTCACCGAAATGGAATGCATTACCCGAGTCTGCGCGGTACTGGCAATTGGCCTCATTGTGGCTGCATGCCAGCCCGTGGCGAAACAGCGAATCGACTGGGACATCAACACCTGGACCCACGAGTGCTTCGGTGATCGCACGGTCAGTTGCGTCAACCGCAAGGTAAAGATCAATCTGCGCATCATCGATTACAGCATCACGCAGATCAAAGACAGCAACGTCGTCGAGAAAGAGGCGGGAAGGCCCAGCCTCGACGACGACCAGCTGGAAGCAGGCCTCGCGGCCATTGACGAGATCATCGTCAAGGCTGCCCGCAAACAACGCCCGGGACTGTTTGCCCGCTGGTTCCTTGGCAGCTCCCAGTATTGGGATGTACCAAGGTTTTTCACCACCGAATTCATCACCCAGGAGATGGTTCTCGAAGTCTTCGCCGCCGCGGTGCTGGACTACAACCGTCAACACAACATCCGTGACAACACCGCAGCCGCCATGAAGACCGGCCCATCGCAGGCACCGGCCCTTCCAGTCGCTGCTCCTGATAGCGCGCCAGCTCCCTGCATGGAAGAGGCCGGTTGCCAAGATGTGGTGCGATGTGAAGATACCAACTGCGACACCGCGCAGGCAGTTCCGTCCACCGACCTGCTGGAAGCGACTCCCACGGCTGCACCTGCAGCACTGCAGGCCTGTGACGAAGGGGAGTCTCTACTGTTCTCCTGCGCCACTACCAACCAGAAGCAGGTGTTGCTATGCGATGCCGGCGATGCCTTGTATTACTCTTTCGGCAGGCACGGCCAGACGCCTGAGCTATCGTTGAAGATCGACCGCAACGATGCATCGACCACACAGTGGCAGGGCACGGGGCGCGCAATGAACTATTCGATCGACATCCCCAATGCGAATACGGTGTACAGCCTGTTCTGGAGCGCAGACAGGATCACCGACGATCATGCCGCAACCGCAGGCGTCAACGTTCGCATCAATGGAAGGCAGGTAGCCACCGTGGAGTGCAGCGCGGAGACGATCCAGCAATCGCTCGAAGGCGTGGATCTGAAACCCTCGATGTGAGGCATGTCGCGCACCTGCAGGTGAACTGGCCCGGCATCCGCCGAGCCAGCTCACCTGGTTGACTACGCCAGCGGTTCGTCTGACAGGTAGGTGTAGCCGGTCAGGCCGGCTTCCAACGCTGCGTCCAACTCCGCGGCGCGTTCGGCCGAGAGCTGTGCATCAGCCACGCGCTTGCGGTACGAGGCGCGCAGGTCGGCCAGGCTGTAGCCCACGTAGTCCAGCATCACGTCGGTGGTGTCGCCGCGGCGCTGCTGGGTGATCACGTAGCCATCGGCATCCACCACCACTTCCACCGCATCGGTATCGCCGAACAGGTTGTGGATGTCGCCGAGGATTTCCTGGTAGGCGCCAACCAGGAAGAAGCCGATGCGGTAGCTCTCGCCATGGCGCACGGCGTGCAGCGGCAGCGAGCTGTCCAGGCTTTCGTTCTCGACGTAGGTCTTGACCATGCCATCGGAATCACAGGTCATGTCGGCGATCACGCCGCGACGCTCGGGGCGCTCGTTCAAGCGCTCGATCGGCACGATCGGGAACACCTGGTCGATCGCCCAGGCATCCGGGATCGACTCGAACACGCTGAAGTTGACGAAGTACTTGTCGACCAGGCGGTCGTTCAATTCGTCCAGCGCCGGACGATGGCTCTTCTCGTCGTAGCTCAGGCGCGCACGCACGCCGTTGGCGATGGCGTAGAACAGGTCGTCGATGCGCGCACGCTGCGGCAGGTCGATCTGGCCAAGCGCATAGGCGCTCAGGCCTTCGGCATGGAAATGCTGGGCTTCCTGGAACAGCTCCACCGCCGGGCGCTGGTCGAGTTCCTCATGGATCTCGCGCAGGTGGCGGATCGCCGCAGGTTCGTCGTCATGCGCTTCCGGCACGCGGCCTTCGGCTGCCTGTTCCACTTCCGACACGTTGGCGATCAGCACGGCGTGGTGCGCGGTCATTGCGCGGCCGCACTCGGTGATGATGCGCGGCGGGGTCAGGCCATGCGCTTCGCAGGCTTCGGCCAGCGGCTGCACGATGTTGCTGGCGTAGGCGTTGAGGCCGTAGTTGATCGAGCAGTAGCTGCGCGAACGGGTGCCTTCGTAGTCGATGCCCAGACCGCCGCCGACGTCGACGTGGCTGATCTTGGCGCCCAGCTGCGACAGCTCGACGAAGTAACGGGTGGCCTCGCGCATGCCATTGGCGATGTCGCGCACATTGCTGATCTGGCTGCCCATGTGGAAATGCAGCAGGTTCAGGCAATCGGCGTACTCGGTGTCACGCAGGGCCTTCCACAGGTCCAGCAGCTGGCGCGGGGACAGGCCGAACTTGGCCTTGTCGCCGCCGCTGTTCTGCCACTTGCCGGCGCCCAGCGAGGCCAGGCGCATACGCACACCGAGGCCCGGCATCACGTCCAGTGCCTTGGACTCTTCCAGCACCAGCTTCAGCTCGGACGGCTTCTCGATGACGATATAGGTCTGCAGGCCGAGCTTGCGGCCAATCAGGGCCAGCCGGATGTATTCGCGGTCCTTGTAGCCATTGCAGACGATCAGGCCGCCCGGCCGGCTCAGCGCCAGCACCGCCATCAGCTCCGGCTTGGAGCCGGCTTCCAGGCCGAAGCCCTCGCCGTGGTGGCTGGCCAGGGTGCCGGCCACGCCACGGTGCTGGTTGACCTTGATCGGGTAGACAGCGGTATAGCCGCCAGCGTAGTCCCAGTCGGACTGGGCCTGGGCGAAGGCCGCCTGCAACTTGCCCAGGCGCTGGCCGAGGATGTCCGGGAAGCGCACCAGCAACGGCAGTTTGGCGCCGGCGGCACGCGCCGAGTCGACAATCTGCGGCAACGACACCGCTGCGCCCTGCGCGCCAGCGGGACGGACCACCAGGTGGCCTGCGGTATCGACGTCGAAATACCCGTCGGACCAGTGCGGAATCGAATAGGTCTTGCGGGCCTGTTCGAGGGACCAATCGCTCATCGGCGTAGCAACTCTCAGCTGTGGATAAATAAGGACGCGCATTCTAACGCTAGCGGGGCAAGGGTCCGTTACAATCCGCGCCCTCACTACCTCCCCTCTCCCCCCGGGAGAGGGGTCGGGGGTGAGGGCAAGCGTGAAACCTGACTGTGACAGGCTTCGCCCTTACCCTCATCCGCCCCTTCGGGGCAGCTTCTCCCGGTGGGAGAAGGACAGCCCCAGCACCCAGGAATCATCATGACCTCCAACGAAAACTGGTTCATCGAACACTTCCAGCCGACCGGTTCGGCTATTGGTTTCCGCATCACCGGCAAGCTGGACGAGGTGCAGTCGCCGTTCCAGAAGATCGAGATCTACGACAGCACCGACTGGGGCAAGTTGATGGTCATCGATGGCGCCATGATGCTGACCACCAAGGACAACTTCTTCTACCACGAGATGATCAGCCACCCGGTGCTGTTCACCCACCCGGCGCCCAAGCGCGTGGTGATCATCGGCGGCGGCGACTGCGGCACCCTGCGCGAGGTGCTCAAGCACCCGGGCGTGGAGAGCGCCACCCAGTGCGATATCGACGAGCAGGTCACGCGCATGGCCGAGAAGTACTTCCCGGAGCTGTGCGAATCCAACGGTGACGCGCGCGCCGAGCTGCTGTTCGACGACGGCGTGGCCTACATGGCCAACTGCGCCCCGGGCAGCGTGGACGTGGTGATCGTGGACTCCACCGACCCGGTTGGCCCGGCCGAAGGCCTGTTCAACAAGGCCTTCTTCGAAAGCTGCTTCCGCGCCCTGAAGGACGACGGCCTGCTGGTGCAGCAGAGCGAGTCGCCGCTGGCGCTGCTGGAGCTCATCAAGGACATGCGTTCGGAAATGGGCAAGGCCGGCTTCCAGTCGTTCAAGACCCTGCCGTTCCCGCAGCCGTGCTACCCGACCGGCTGGTGGTCGGTGACCGTGGCCAGCAAGCAGGCCGGTTTCGGCTTCGGCTTCCGCGAGGCCGATTCGGCCGCCAAGCCGTTCGACACCTTGTACTACACCGCCCCCCTGCACACCGGCGTGCTGGTAAGCCCGCCGTTCGTGGCCAAGGCACTGGGCGAGTAAGCCTGCTGCCAGCGCTGTGAATCGAACCCCGCGCCCGCAACGGCGCGGGGTTTTTCGTTCAGGGCGCGGCGCGGCGCACACGCCCCCGGCGGTGACAACCGCGTGATCGCAACAATCATTTCCGTCACAAGATTCCTACATTTTTTTTACATTCAGCAATTCATGGACTGTGCAGTTTTATAATTGCCGCACATCCCCGCCCGCCCAGGGCACGTTAGACCGGCTTTGCAAGACGCTTTCCGCGCCGTTGCCCGCGTCAGGAAGGTTTGCATGAACACATTGCCCAATTTCGACGGCGAACACGTCGTTGTTCCCGACAACCAGTTGCTCAAGCGCGGCGAACGCCTGCTGGAGCCGGACGTCTACCGCACTGAGCTCAATGGCCGCCCGGCCGTGGTCAAGGACTACCGCCGCTACCGCGGCACTCCGCTGTCGCCGGTAGCACGCCTGCTGGTACACCGTGAGGCCAAGGTGCTCAAGCGCCTGCAGGGCTGGAAGCATGCCCCGGCCTTGCTGGGCAGCCTGGGTGGTCTGGCGCTGGGCATGGAATACATCCCCGGCGACACCTTGAGCGCCGGTGTGCAGGGTGTGAGCCAGGAAGTCTTCGACCAGCTGCAGAACGCCCTGGCGCGCCTGCATGCGGCCGGCATCACCCATAACGACCTGCATGGCACCAATGTGGTGGTCAGCGCCGGCGTGCCGGTGCTGCTGGATTTCACCTCGGCGCTGCGCTCGCCGCGCTGGCTGCGCAACTGGCCGATCTCGCGCCAACTGCGCCGCAGTGACATGAAGAACCTGGTGAAGATGCGCCAGCGTTTGACTGGGCAGAAGCCTTCCGCCGAGCAGGCCGCAGCGCTGGCCGAGCCAAGCTGGGTGCAGGCCGTGCGTAATGCGTGGAAGCAGCTGTATCGGTGGATCAAGGGCTGAGGCCAAAGCTACCCCTCCGCAGCCCTCCCCTTGGCTGCGCCAAAGGGAGGGGGCAGAGCGCTTGGCCCTCCCTTGCGCGTAGCGCAGGGGAGAGTTGGGGAGGGGGGCGCTAAAGCTTCAAAGCTCTAAAGCTTCAAAGCTTCAAAGCTTTAAAGCTTCAAAACCCCAGAACCCACAAACCTCAAAGCGCATCCCCATCCAGCTCGCCGGTGCGGATCCGCACCACGCTGCCCAGGTCGTACACGAATACCTTGCCGTCGCCGATCTTGCCGGTGCCTGCCGCCTTGACGATGGCTTCCACCACCTCGTCAGCCTGCGCATCGGTCACCGCGACCTCGATCTTCACCTTGGGCAGGAAGTCGACCACGTACTCGGCACCGCGGTACAGCTCGGTGTGACCCTTCTGCCGACCAAAGCCCTTGACCTCGGTGACGGTGATACCGGCCACGCCGCGTTCTGCCAGCGCCTCGCGCACGTCGTCCAGTTTGAACGGCTTGACGATGGCCATGATCATCTTCATTGGTCAGCTCCTTGGGTTGTGCCTGAAGCATACCGCGCAGGCTGACGTGCCACTAGCAAGGTTCCGGACTATCCTTACCACTGGCAATAACGGATACCGATGCCCGCAAGCAACAGCCGCCGCCTAGGCTCGGCTCAACCCTGCGGAGAAACCCCATGATCGACCTCAACCACATCGACGAGCTGGCCCGCCGCCTGAGCAGCCTGGTGCCACCGGGTCTGCGCGACTCGCGCGAAGAACTGCAGGCCACCTTCAAGAGCGCACTGCAGGCAGGGCTGGGCAAGCTGGACCTGGTCACCCGCGAAGAATTTGAAGTGCAGCGTGCCGTCCTGCTGCGCACCCGTGAAAAGCTCGACGCACTGGAACAGGCCGTCGCCGCCCTGGAAAACCGCGCCACCGACAAGAACGCCTGAGCGCCGGGCGGTGAGCCTGGCGCTGGTGCACAGCCGCGCCCGCACCGGTGTGCATGCACCACTGGTGCAGGTGGAAGTACACCTGTCCGGCGGCCTGCCCTTCACCCAGATCGTCGGCCTGCCTGAGGCCGCCGTGCGCGAGTCGCGCGACCGCGTACGTGCCGCCATCCTCTGCGCGCAGTTCGACTATCCAGCGCGCCGCATCACCATCAACCTTGCGCCCGCCGATCTGCCCAAGGAAGGCGGTCGTTTTGACCTGCCCATTGCCCTAGGCATTCTCGCCGCCAGCGGCCAGATCGACCGCAACGCACTGGCCAACTACGAGTTCATCGGCGAACTGGCATTGACTGGTGAATTGCGCGCAGTGGATGGCGCACTGCCGGCAGCGATTTCAGCCGCCAACGCCCAGCGCTGCCTGATCGTGCCACCGGGTAACGCTGGCGAAGCGGCACTGGCCCAGCATGCCGACGTCAAAGTCGCACGCACCTTGCTGGAAGTCTGCGCCGCACTGGGCGGCAGTAAACAGCTGCCCGATGCGCAGGTACCGCCAACCGAACCTGCCGCACTGGCCGATCTCAGCGATGTGCGTGGTCAGCAACATGCACGGCGTGCCTTGGAGATTGCCGCGGCAGGCAGTCACCATCTCCTACTGCTGGGCTCGCCCGGCTGCGGCAAGACCCTGCTGGCCTCGCGCCTGCCCGGCATCCTGCCCGAGGCCAGCGAGGAAGAAGCACTGGAATCCGCAGCCATCGCTTCAATCAGCGGCCGTGGCGTTGATCCCAGCCGCTGGCGACAGCGCCCGTATCGCGCCCCCCATCACACCGCCAGCGCGGTTGCCCTGGTTGGCGGCGGCTCGCATCCGCGCCCTGGCGAAATTTCCCTGGCGCACAACGGCGTTTTATTCCTTGATGAGTTGCCCGAGTGGAGCAGGCACGCCTTGGAAGTGCTGCGCGAGCCCTTGGAATCGGGCATGGTCACCGTCTCCCGCGCGGCGCGCAGCATGGAGTTCCCGGCACGCTTCCAGCTGGTCGCGGTCATCGAGTGTATTCTAGGAAATGTGTACCTACCGACCACGCGGCTTAAGCTATTGGAACCGAACACTTTTTTTTTATCCACTGCTGAGGGATCACTAGGATCGCGTATAGCAGGGAGCGAGAAGCGAGATCTTGCCATTTCAGTGGAGCGTCAACGCGGAGGCAGGCGCAGCATCGGCACCAGCTTGCTGGATCTGTCAGATTGGCCAGCGGATTCAGCGCTTTACCAAGCGGTAGTCGCCTTCCAGCAAAAAGCCCTCTTGACACCTATGCCTTGCGGCCCGGTGTCCTCCTTCAGACGGGCACTCAAGTGCCTACAGATCGGTTCCATCGCTTTGTTGCGAAAGCGTGTAGACCAAATCACCGCAGGAGAGGTAGTTGCGTTACTGCATGCTATCGAGGGCGACCTTCAGAGCACGCAGGGCCTCTCCATTAATACTAGGACCAAGTACTCAGCGGCGCTTCGTCAGGTCATCACATCCGGGCCTGACGTTCTCAAGGACGGAAATAGTTTGCAGCACACGATCCAAGAACACTTTCCCCGACTACGTCGCCCGCCGAAGCTCCGCCGAAATGATCTTCCGGCAAGTATTGCCGTCCAATCTCACGAAGACTGGGACGATCTACGCCAGAAGACTCACGCGCTCCTGCAGAGTCGCAATAATGCGATTGAATCCGCGATCGCCAATGAGTTTGCGGCGTACGAGCGTCTCTGCACGTGGCAGGAGGAACTGCTAATCGTCCAAGTTCCAGAAGGCACGCGCGACCTGGTCCTTCGCTGGATGAACGCATCGAACCCTGTCGGGGGGCGTGTCAGATTACAAGATGCTCCGATCAGCGACATCGTCGCAGTGCTTCTGCAGGAGCAAACCGGCCCGCGCACGGCATACGCAGCGAACGGTTGGCCCATCGGACGTTATCCCGTGCAAGAGGAGTTCGCAGCGCTTGAAGGTTTCGGCGCATACCTATTTCGCGCGGTATCTTCACCATGGTTCCACGCACGCGATCGACTGCCCAACGCGGTGTTGACCGCCATCTTTCTTGCCCTAATGCTACACACGGGCTGGAACACCGGCTCGGTGGGCTCGCTCACCCTTAATGGCATTCAGCCACTTGTCCAAGGAGGGTATCGACTTCAAGGATACAAAGGCAAAACCGACGACGACACTCCAGTCGTAGACATCCCACCTTCCGCGAGAATGGTGTGCAAGGCGGTTTCCTTACTTCTATGGAACCGTAGCCAACTGGAGAAGGCCGGACTGATAGACGCTTCCGAACGTCGTGTCTGGTTTGGCTGGCAACGCGACAACTTCTCCAACATCACAGCCTTCACCTCGGACAAGCGAATCCACGCCTTCTGCGAGAGAAATGGCCTAGAACGCTTCAGACCTTCGGAGATACGAACGCTGAAGGCTGGGCTCACTTACCTCCCGCAGCGTGATCTCGAGGCGGTACGCGTCCTACTTGGACATAACGACTTGACCGTCACTGATTCGTACCTCCGTGACACGCTCTTCTTCCGCATGAACGAAGCAAACATGCTTCAGTTTCAGCGCCGCATCGAGACCACGATTACTTTCGCTCAAGGCGGCGAGACCCTCGTAGATAAGCGCCAACTACGATTGCTCGATGTCGATGCCGCGCTCATGCTACCCACCGGTGACGGGGGCTTGTGCACGAACCCTTTCTCCGGACCACCAGGCCACTCAATGGAAACCGACGAACCATGTGCGGGCTTGCATTGCCAGACAGGGGTGGGCTGTCCTCACTATCGGCTTCACGCCGACGAGCACACGCTAGAGATGGCACTACGAACCCAGAGTTACTATCGCGCACGTTGGTTCGAGCTCTCACGCTCCAATCCTGAGGCATTCTCCCGCATTCACCTTCCTCGCCTGCTGTATATGCACGTGCTATTGAAGATCGTGCAGGACCGTCGCCCAGACCTTCTCCGAAACGCGCAAAGGGCACTGACATGATGCTGCCTAAAGCACGACTTGGTTCCGAATCCGCTTCCACTGCATCCGATCCCTATCTGGTTCAGTCCAACCGCTTGACTCTGGAAGGGACTTACCTGAGCTATCGAGCAGACGACAGCACTCACCAATTTGATCTGTCCGAACTATTTCTCCCTCCGACCAGCTCGCACCAAGCCGTATCACGGCTGCCCGACGAGCCGGCGTACTTGGCCACCGCACTGGCCATCGCCGATCGCCGACTGCTTAGCGCAAAAACGGGCATGCCTGCGCCGCGCATGCTTAGTCGCCAGCTCTACCTGTTCCGCCATACTCTCGACTGGCTACGTGCACACGGTGTGTATCGCCTATCTGACGCTACTTCAGAACACACCAGCACCTTGATCAAAGAGTTTGTTACCCGTGGCTGGCCCGGAGCATTGGACCTGACCGCCCGATGGCACCGCGCTCTTGATGTGATCACACCTGACGAGCTCGCCCGCGGTTTCCACTACCGCATTCAAGGTGGCTCTATCGCGCACATCGAAACGCTTCTGCAGCCTTTCTGGCGAGCACGACTAGGCTGGGGCGGGATTCTGGGACTTCCAGAGATCATCAAGGCGCGCATCGAGAGCATGGTGGATGCACCACTCTCGCAGGGATGGACAGACCGGTCCGTCATCTCAGACGGTGCTCCAGGAGAAGGAGTAGTTCATAACACACTGGGCTGGCTTAACGACTGGTGCAATCTACCCGCTACTGTTGATCGCCTTCGGCACCGCGTTGCTAACCGACCCTCGCATGTCGCAGCGCGTATGTCACTTAAGGCAGCAGGGCGCACCGACAACCTCAGCCTGCCAACGGCGATTGATCTTCTGAAGGCTTCCTTGCGCCTTCTGTATGACGTCGCGCCACGCGTTGTTGAACTCTGCCAGTACGCAAAGGCTGTCCAGTGCGCCGTTACACCCGCCCCAATCCTATCGGCCGAATGGCTGCAGTCACAGCCTATTACCAAAGAACTTGGCACGCTGACAGGAAAGCCCGTGGCCCGCTGGGTTAATAGCGGCCATTACGGCAAGCAGGATGATGTGTATACGGTGGAACAGTTGATTGGTGCAGTCCAGGGAGCGTGCGGCGTGCTATTGGCCGCGATGAACGCCCGCCGACAGCGAGAGATCTGCGATCCTCATATTGGCGTGCGCGTGGGCGACCTAGAAGTTCTCGATGACGATCTTGGGATCTATCAGACAAGCTTCTACATCCAGAAGACGTACTTCGATCGCCATACCTTCTACATCAATCGCACCTCTGCCGATTCCCTGCGCTGCCTAGAGATGCTTAAAATTGCCTGCGCTCCGTTCGATACCGCGATCACTGCTGGTGATAGCTTATTCGCTTGCGGGCGACGCACCCAAGTTGGAGTGAAGCCAGAAGCCCACTATGCATTCACCTTCGATAAGGGGCGCACGCGATCTTTATCGAGCTTCTTGCAGGTAGCGTTTGGCGACGCGGAACGTTCTCCCTTCTCCACTCATATGTTCCGACGCTTCTATGCAATTCTTTACTACCATCAGTACGACCACGCCGAGTTGCGCGCGCTCAAGCAACATTTGCGACATCTTGACGTAGCGATGACGCGAGTATACGTCACCGATCCCGCATCACGCCCATTAGCTGAGCAGATCCGCGCTACCCTGGGACGCGACCGGTTCATGGTCGCTAATGAGAAGGTGCGCACTGCACTCGATGAACAGCAAGGTGACCTGGACGCTGCATTGGCTGAGGTTGAGCGAGAGAAATTGGAGCAGGCGATCGAACAGGTTCTGGAAGGTAGACCCACCGCAGGAGGCTTTAGTCGTGTTGTGCGGAAGCTGTATCGACAGATGTCTTCGCAGATCACGATAGGCGCTGATCAGATACCCGAGATTGCCGATAAGCTCGCCGGGCGCGGCTACCGAGTGCGGCCAATGAGCCATGGCCAATGCCACGCGCCAGACAGCAATCGTCACCTGAAGGCGCGATGTGAGCGCGCAGGCGAGCTTGCACGCGAGCATGCTGGTGCGCGCCAATGTCACGCCTGCCCCTATCATTTCAACAATGAGGCTTACTTGGAGAACCTGCAAGAGGACTTGCGGCAACTGGAGCAGGAAGCGCACGACATTCTGCTACCCCCGATGCAGCAGGCACGCGCTCGCTTTGATCACTCCAATCTTGACCGCTTGATCAGTCTCACACGGGAGAACATGGACTCCAATGCCGAGCACATGCGCGCCTTGCGGGCTCAGCGGGCCAAGTCATGAAGACCTCAGCTCACCAGTCGCAAGTTGCCAAGCAGGCCGCGCAGGCGGCAATCGACCGAAAATTGGCTGTGCTGCGCGACTGGGCAAGCAACGGCATCCCCTATCGGCACGACGCGAGTGGACACACCTTGCTGGATACGCATGACAGAAAGCTACTGGAATATTTTCCGTCGAGCTTGCGTCAATTCAAGCAATGGGATGGTTCGCAGAACTCACCTGAACTGAGGACCGCCTTGCCCAGGCTGAGTGTTACAGGCAACGATACACTTGCGAAACGACCAACCAGTACAGAGCAGGCGGTAAGACTGATCGCCACCTTGCGAGATCGCGCAAGGAGCCAAATGGAAGAAGGGCGAGCGTCGACCCTGCGCCGCCTTGAGGTGGAGCTACGATTGACGCGCCAGGCCGTAGACCTGCGTATTGGGGAAATCCGAGAGCAACAGCGTCAAATTCGGGACTTGCGTCGTGATTACTCAAACCTGCAGGCCAAGCATCAAGGCGAAACTGAAGAGTTCAAACGCGTGTTCGACCGCTTGAGCAGTGCTCTGAACGAGGAGCGCGGGCGCAACGCAGAGTTAGCCGCTCTGATGGCAAAAATTACTCCGCTGAGGAAGAGCGGCCATGGCACCTAAGGCAAATGATCCAGGCATCTCTTTGGTGGAACGACTGGAGGGCTGGCTCACCGAGGGCCATAGGGTTCCGCGAATTCGTGGTCGGGTAAACCGTGCTGCTCTGTGTCGCTTGGTTGGCCTTAGCCGGTCTTCGGCCAACAGTAACGTCGACCTGCGCGCACTGATAGATTCACTGGATGGTGGCGACGACTCCCTGTCTTATCCTTCAAACACCAGATGCCCCACTCAGGCGGTAATCGAGCACGAACTCGCCAGACTGCGCGAAGAGAACGCGCAACTCAAGCGTCAACTGAAGTCCGTCTCATGGCTACTGTCATCCGGTCGGATCATTCGATCATGAAGGGCACATTAGCGAACGAGGATCCGGTGTGGCACATCGGCATGATTGAAAGCGTACTGGAGATTGATGAAGCTGGCCTGTTTGTACGCTGGCAAACCGAGAATGGAGCTTGGCGCATCCATGTTCCCACTGGCGTACTGCCCGCTGGACCCAAGACAGGGCAGGTATGGAGATTCTTGGGGAGGGCGATGCATCACCCTATGGGTGGAGAGCTATGGCAAGTTCAGCGCGGAGAGCGCGCCCTGCCCCCAGGTGCTCTGATTTCACGCTTTCTGAGCTACCACATTCCAGGCTTGGTGGAATACCGGGCGGCGCGCTGGCAGAAGCGTTGGCCCGGATCACTTGGTGATGCTCTTACTAGAGCCCGATACACAGAACTCGCGGAAGTGCTCGCCCCCCACCCGTTAGCGGACTGCTGGGCCACGCAAGCTGTGGAGTACTGGCAGCGCCAGACCCACCATTTGGCATTGGTGCGAGAGATGAACGAGCACGAAGCAAGCGACGAGTTGGCCGCACATATGCTGGACCATTATGGCGAAGCTGCCGCTGCGATGCTAAACGATGACCCTTATAGAATGCTCGCCTTTGCGTCCTTTGCTACGGTGGACGCCATTGCGGGCAATCTCGGCGTTCAATCTCACGACCTTCGTCGGCTGCGTGGCGCCGTGGATGACCTGATGCATCAGGCGCTCGATGTTGGACGGGATGCATTGCCGGATTCCGACTTGCGAGAGGCGCTGGTGAGCGTCTTAGGTGATCGCGTAGGTGCAACGCTAGCTATCTCTGCTTCGTGTCAATCTGGCCGCATTGTCAACGCCCCACGGGATGCGTGGATCAGTGATGCAACAAGCCATGTGATCACATTCGTTGCAACGCGGCTCCATATGATGTGTAGCGGCGATGCAGGCGGCGCTTGGGAACCTGCGGATCGTCCAGAAGTAGACGCGCAACCCTCGGAGCCGAGAAGAATTCACTGGGTGCGAGGGTGGACGGATACCAACCAAATCGCACAGCTACATAGCCGCCTTGAAACCGCGCCACAGGGTGGCATCACAGTTGTCGTGACTGATAGCGCGGTCGTCACCAACTGTCTACGGACTCGATTGCCTGGCGCCACTATCGTGGAACAGCAGAAAATCGGCATGCCCTGCGCCTTGCTGGAAAGCGCGACCCGGGTGATATGGGTCACCGCCAGAGCCAGGGTTCGTGTCTTAGCCCGCATTCTGGCCAACGTGCGGCACGTATGCTGCCTGACCGTCGTCGATGATGGATCAGCACGATCTGGGGACGATGTCGTGGCGACGATGTTGAAGCGCTGCGAATCGGAGGAGACGCGGCTAGCGCAATTAGTCACCGATGATGGACGTATCCCCGCGATTGACTCAGATGGTGTCTTACAGCTGCCTTCGTACGACTCTCGACGGGCTGACCGCAAAGGTGATTTGGTGCTTCAGATAGCGCAACAGCAGCTCGAGGCTGCACTACTGGGGGTATGCTATCAAGCTGCTTTAGAGGGTTCGGTGTGTGTGGTGGGGCTGAGCGATTCCCAGCGCGATGCCCTTCTGCGGCAATGGCATCACAAACACATGCGATGCACCAACATCGTCGAGATGCACACTGGAACGGCTCCCCATAGCTGGTTCGAGGGGAGTGAATTCGAAACCTTGATCATCGTCTGGCCGACGGCACAGTCGCCAACTATCGGCTGGTGGGAGGAAGTTCACTGCCTTGCCAACCAGCGCACGGTCGTGGTTGCCACCCAGATGCTGAAGATCGATTCCAGCTCTGACCAGTTGATATCTTTAGCCGTGCCCAAGATCACCGACCCCGTATCACTCAACGACCGAGTGGAGGTGGTAATTTGATTTGCGTCGACAGAGTCGTCCTACGTAAGGACCGCGCCCATGACGGACGGATATTCTGGCATCTAACGGGATCTGATGGCCATACTGACTGGCCATTCTTGGATTACATCATTGACTGCATTGATACGCAGCAGTTGGCTAACAAGACGGTTGAAAACCGCGCCTACACACTGGTGAAGTGGTATCGATACTTAGCCGAACGGAGACTTGAACTGTGGCAAGCCTCGGATAACTTGATCAAACAGTTCCGCGATGGGCTGATGGCACGTGATGCGATCAATAGCAGTGGCGACCAGCAGGCCCGGCGGCGCACAGTCAACCTTGACTTGCGCAACGTTTACTTGTTCTACGCTTGGTTACAGCGGGATTACGTGTATGGCAACGGCCGTCGTCTACTCGGTCGCACAGCTTGCCAGATTACAAGCACGTTGGTGGATGAAAGATCCGAAAAGATAGCTTCACCACGTAAGCGCTATCCGTTGACCTTCCGCAATGCCGGAGAACGTAGCAAGCACAGGATGGGCTTTGTACCAGGTGAAGCCGATCGCGCCGCGCTCACCGAGTACTTCTACGATACCTGCCCGCCAGATCAGGCGCGTCGGAACTGCCTTCTTTTTGGGCTGGCGTGGGCCGTCGGATGGCGACGGGGATCGATCCTCAGCCTGACCACAGGTGACTTCGATCCCGCACGCAATCGGCCTGACACGGACCTACAGATAGCACCATCGGCACAGAAATTTGGCTACAGCAATAGTTTCAGTGTGCCCGCTGGCGCTGCATTGCAGGTGCTTGATTACATCGACAACGAAAGACGCGCGATCATCCAACGTACGGATAGTGTGAGTCGCGCTGTATTTCTCAACGAGAGGACCGGGAATCCACTCACCGCTGGCGCTGTATCCACGATGTTTAGCAAGGCCCGCATTGCGCTTGCTTGGCCCAGGGGAGCTGGGCTTCACGCTTGGCGACGCGGATTCACCAACGCCTATCTGGAGCGCGAGTTGGACGCCCGCATTGAACTGGGCTTAGACACAGGAGGCGATGCAATCGCGATGTCAATCGCAAGTGCACTTGGCCAAGAAAGCCTTGGCAGCCAAGCTGCTTACGTACGAGATGTACAGCGACGTATACGCGGAACTGCGACCTTTAGGGACAAGGAGGAACACGTCCGCCTATCCGATGAGAATGCTCACCTCCGCGGCCAGATCGCTTCTCTACGTGAGGCCCTAGCGAAGCGAGGTGTTGGCAATGACCGTGCATGAGATGTTTGCGGATTTCTTTTTCGCAAGCCGATCCTTGCTTGTGCACCGCGACGTGGCTGTCCGCCGGAAGAGCATCGAAGCATGGGGGGTCTACGTTCAGTTGTCATTTCCATTGATTGCCGAGGTCGGACGTTCATTGTTGAGAATGAATGCAGGCGGACGCCAAGACCCCAATCACAACTTATTGATTCGTCTGGGAGTCGCTGCAGTTGAGTCAGAGTGATCGTTCACGCCTAACGAACCTTCTGCCGCCTCGGTGTCACTTGCAAGCTACTGGAACAGGTAACCCAGTCCAACCGGCCCCACTGCGAACTACGGGCTCAAGCATTCGCCTAACCAGTAGGCGCGCGAGATAGACAGAGACACGCCAAAGGAGCAATGTGTGCGCAAGCATCTTTCGCAGAGACAGGGGATGAAGCCGACAATCTTGGCGCTGGACCTTGAAGGAACGCTCATCTCCAATGCAATCAGTCAGATTCCCAGGCCCGGACTCTGCCGGTTCCTGGAGGACGTCCGAACGCGATTTGATCGATTGATGATCTTCACCACTGTTCCCGAAGAGCGATTTCGGACCATCGCCACACTTCTGGCTCGAGATGGCAGTGCCCCTGACTGGTTTGCATCACTCCAGTACATCAACTGGTCGGGGAAGACAAAGGACCTACGACTCATTTCGCCACATCTAGGTCAAGCGCTGTTACTCGATGATTACGGCCCCTATGTGCATCCTGGCCAAGAGCATCTATGGGTGAAAATTCCTTTGTTTGGATCTCCCTATCCAGCAGAAGACGACGGCCTCAGCCTCGCAATGGAACGCCTGCTTGGATGCCTCAATGATGGCGACGAACTCTCTATCACCTAGTAGCTGGCGAGTAAGGAGCCAACTAGCTGCGAGTTTTTTATGAACCCTGAGCCTGATCCATGCCGCTAAAGCAATCGCATTAAGCCGATATCTAAGAGTGTCACGAGTCACGATCAACGCGACTAGCTCATGCCGTTACAGCAACCCTTGGGGTACTTTCCGGCGACACATAGCTCTGATCCAGTCGACTGGCCACAGTGCCGCGCACCATCTTCCATGCGCGGCCGAACTGCACAGTGGCGTCGGGACCAGCCACACTTTTCGGAAGTGAATAGGCCAACCTAGGCAGGCTCAGATCAGCGATCTTTGGCAGCTTGCAGTGTCTCGATTCGTTTAAACAGCTGCTGTTACGCGACCTTCATGCCTTCGTCCTCCAGCGGATAAGGAGATCCGAACAGCGGTATCTCCACCCAGAACTTCTCCTGCCCGGGGTGGACGTAGGGGCCATGGTCATCCAGTAATAGCGCCTCGCCAAGGCGAGCAGACACAAAGCTAAGATCCTTGGTCTTGCCGGACCATTTCACATATCGAAGCTGCGCGAACCAGGCCGGAGCACTGCCCTCGCTGACCAGCAGGGCGGCGATGCTGCGCATCCGGTCCTCAGGAACGGTGGTAAACATCACCAGCTCCCCAAATCGCGATCGCGCATCCTCAAGAAATCCATAGAGGCCAGCCCGTGGGATCTGGCTGATGGCGTTAAAGATGAGTGTTCCTTCCAGGTCCAATGCCAGGATAGAGGGCTTCATGTCTGGCCCCTCAAAGGTCGCGTCCACTTACATTGCCCCTCCCCAAGGGCTTGTCGATCACTTAAGCCTTCTGACAAGGATCAGCCCGCCGTGCTTCGGTGTCGTACGCTGGCTCGGACCTGGTAGGGACAGCACCTGAATTACCCCAATTGAAGTTCAAGATAGTCCCGGACCGCCTGCAAGCTACCAGCAGCCCCGCTGCACAATGGCCTGACGGCCGGGTCACCACCGAACAATGGCGCAGAGTTGGCGCGATGGATCCAGGTATCGGCTTGAGCCGCATCAGGGAACAGGGTGTGCAAGGCCCTGTAGATCGAAAGGATGTACCCGATCCGCAAAAGGACCGAATCATCAACCATTCCTTCCACGGACTCATCTAACCGAGGCAGGTCGGGCACCCCAAGGATCTGGCGTTGCTCATTGTCAGACAGCCGCCACGCCTGCGAGATCCGTATGAAAGTCCGAACCGCGGCACCTTTCACGTCTTCGATTTGGCCAACCGATGGTTGAGGCATGGTCCAAAAACCTCCTTGTGGTCTGGTCCGAGAATACTCTCAAAATCCGACCTTATCCGGCACAGGTCCCGGCCAGGCCATGACAGGCCATTTGGTCACGATGGCATCCCAAAGCAGAGGCGCAGGACTCCACCCAAAAGAAGAAGGCGTGCCGGGTACGGCACGCCCTTCCGTTACATCTGTCGAGTTATTAGGGACTCGGGCGGTGCGTCCTTAGGACTCACCGGAGTTGGTGCCCGGCGTGCGCGCGGACCACATGCTGGCGGCGGCATTTACCGGTTCCTGGTATTCCAGAACAGCCTGCGCCAGTTCGTCAGGAGATTGGGCGGACAAGATCCGTTCCTCCAAGCCCTGCATGCCAGACTGAAGATCATCGATCTCGCTGTCAATTGGACCGCGCAAGGGATGAGCATCGTTCATCGCACCCTGCAGAGCCTTCAGGTTCGTCCACGCGTGGCTCTTTGTGACTTCCAGTTGGTCCGGGATGTCAGAGCACTGTGCCCAGCTCATGAACGCGTGCTTACGATCAACGCTGAGCCCGGATGCTGCACTGAAGGTCGTCACACCAAAATTGGTGATGAGATCTAACGTGCTGGGCGTGTCGGTATTTGCTTCATTCCTTTCCATTTCTCTAATCACTGGTGAAAGTACTCGCGACAGTCCCCTTGGACGGCAGGTCGAGGCTGGCAGTGCCGGCAACTCAGTTTTAGCACGATCACCTGTCACTGCAAGCTACGAGCTAATTTTTTACCGGCGAGAATCAAGAACTTAGATTTGCTGCGACTGAAACAGCTTAAATGGTGGGTCGGAAGTCGCACATTCGTTCATACTTCCGACCCCGTTCTGGCCCCCCCCCATAGAACCGTCAGTCGCCCCTCCCATCACGACGACCTAGCCGGCTCGTCACCTGGCCAGGTCGACGGCGGCGTCGAAGCACCTCAGCGCCATCCTCGCTCGCTTCTCAGGTCTTCATAGTCCACCTACTCGAAGAGTAGGCGCTTCGCAGCTGTTCCTCGGTTCTCTTGATGCCTACTTCTTTCAGCACCATGAGCATGGGCTGTCGGTGAGGTCGATTCGGCACCCCGGTGTCGCCGGCGAGATTGACCGCGCGATGCTGGCCAATGTCGTACGGTTCATCCTGACCGCGTAACTGCTGCTCTCCAATCGTCGGCAAGATGCCCCTTCGGCCGCTCGCGTCTAGAGCGGGGTCCACCCGAGCTGTTGCTCGATGTCCCGCCTGTAGGGTGTCGCGATCTGCAAAGGCGTGCGGCGGATGTACTCCTCTGCCCGCTCCCGCACCTCACCGTTGAGATCACTGAGGTAGGTCAGCACCTCGTCCGCACTGGCAATCAGGTTATCTTCGCCATTGAACTTGGGCGGCAAGGCCGTCCATAGAACTACGTCGATCTCACGGGCCGCAGCCCATTGCTGCAACCCAGGGATGCCGGCCGGATCGGCTGATCCGGAAAGCCAGACGCCAACATGGCGATCAAGGTTGCGAGGCAGAATTTTCTCACGAGCACGCAGGCTGTCTTTGGCCTGCAGGACATCCTCTCCACCGTCGTAGACGGTCCAGAACGATGGGAGCGCAGATGTGTTCGGGCTTAGAACCAGGGTAAGGCGTCCGTTGCCTGACTGCCGCAGGTACTCCACCTGCACGGGCGGCCCATCTTCCCGCCAGCCCCCGACCATCGATAGATCACGAGGCTGCCACACCAGAGAACCCCATCCCAGGTACACGATCATGCCCAGCTCCCCTCTCAGTCGGTGTTACGCAGGCCCCTCGCGAGGCGGATCAGCCATTAGGTCCTGGACATCCGCATCGAGTTCCGTCGACCTCCCATCCTGACGAAGGAGGTGTCGCCACAGAGCCAATGATGGTTGGCGCTCAGGCGCTGGATACACCAGCGCCTGGCGACCTGTGAGTACCACAACCTGGCTCAAGACGGATTGGCCTCCAAGCACGCTGCTTGCGGTGGATGGTTGCCGATGCCTGTCCTGACCCAAAACGTTTAGGGATCAGGAGCTACTTATCACAGAACTGCGCCCTCAGTACTTGACGCGATAATTTGAGGCCGGCTCCCGTTTCCCAGGCATGATCCGTCCCCGCAGACGTTCGTCACCTCCCCGCCGGAGCAACCAACGGCGTACCACTGCTGCGGCTTACGGCTTCCAGCCTAAAATTTTTGGGCGGTGGCGTACCGCTGCGGACATCACACACTCCGTGTCAATTGCATTGGGCACCGGTGCGGGGTTACGGGCTTGCCAGCTGAAGAGCATGGAGAGAAGCCGGCATTTGCCTAAATGAAATGGCGCTCGGTCTTTGGGTCGGGTGATTTGACTCTTTCTCAAAACCCTAAGAGTATCTGGGCTACTCCATGGAGGGAGTTTCCTTCAGGAGTGATATTGCTGGCGATGTCCACCAATGGCTCGCCAGGACATATTAACTGCCAAGGAGGGGGCCATGGCGGCTCGATTCGACACGCATCCGCAATATGTTCCGATCATCAAGTGGCAGAAATTCGAGCAGCGCGCATTGTCCGAGCTGGTTGCTCCAGTGGTGGGGCGAACCCTGCCGTGCATCGAGGTTCGCTTGCCTGGGCAGCACGCATCCATGCTCGAATCCTATGCTGATGTATGGAAGCAGCCAGCGCTGATTGATTACTCCAATCCGGATGGCGACCTCAATGCCAGCCGCATCAAGGAACTCAACGAGTTCTTAAAGGTGGTAGGCGGCTCAGGCAAGCTGGTCACGCCGGTCCTCAACCCCGCCACCGCGGCAAAGGACTTCCCGGCCATTGGGCCATCCCTGGGCAACAGGAAGATAGCCCTTCGTCTGCGCCTCCCTGAGCCAGGCGATGCGCCAGGCGCAATCCTGATTGTTAAGGCCGCCCTTGAAGTCCCCGGACTACGACAACGGGTGGAGCGACTCATCGTCGACTTGGGCCAGACGCCGGCGATCTCTGCTGCAAACCGACCGGTGCTAGCGGCTTCCCTGCAGGCGCTGAAGGGCCAGGGCTTCAAGCACGTGCACCTTGCGTCGGGTTCCTTCCCTGCATCGCTGGCTCACATCAATGGTGCTGGCGAGGTAAAGCGCAAGGACTGGGAGCTATGGACGCAGATCAATGCGTTGGCACCGGACACGCTCATTGGCTTCGCCGACTATGGACCGCTCAACCCCAACTGGTCCGAAGAGACGCTCAAGCGGCGAGGCAATCGGGTCATCATTCGCTACGCCCTGAATGACAAGTGGCGCATCATACGCGGTCAGAACGCCACCAAGGCCGAGTCGATCGCCATCTCCAAGGTCATGACCACGGTGTATGCCAACGAATTCTTGGGAGCCCCGTTCTCATTCGGCGATCGCCTGATTGCAGATCGGGTCGATCCAGCCGTTCCGCTGAAGAACAAAGCCGGCGGCCATCTGCACATCTCTGAGTTCTGGACACATCACATCAGCTATGTGCTGAAAAAACAGTATTAGTGGAGCGCCACTGCGCTGTTCGCCCGCACGAGCAGCGCAGTGCGAATGTGTGCCTTGATCTCCTCCAGACTCAGCGTCTCGGTGATGTGCTGCTGGATCAGGTACAGGCTCTTGCTCTTCCAGCCTCTCAATTGCCCTTCCAAGCGCAGTACCTCCAATGCCTCCTCCTTGTTCAGGATGGAAGCGAGGGATGCGGCCTTGTGCCGGACATTCAAGCCCGCCTCGCGCAAGCACTGGAAGGTACCCGTCTCAGCGTCGACCACCATTGCACCCCACCAAGGCGGCAACAGGTCCATAGCCTTGGCCACGTGGCAGGGGGCCATGACCAAGGTGACCCGATCGAAGACCCAGCCGTAACGAGAGCCTTGATTGATCAGCCGGGACAGGCTATCGGCCTCGCTCTTGATCTCAAAGCAATGCATATCCTCAACCAGCACCAGATCGGCCCGCACCTCCCCACCGTGCAGCCGCAGCTCTTCCAGCAGCGAGATCGCTTGGACAGCAGATTGCCTCGCCAGATGGCCGGCCAAAGCCTGTTTGATCTGTAGCTCTCTCATGGGAACCAAGGCGGAGGGGTGTACAGCGGGAGGATATCATAGTTATGCTTATATGCACTTCACAATATCTATTTGCATGAAACGTCTGAAGCAGCCGCACCGCCTGGCTCTGGAGTTGCGTGGAAGGTTTGAGGCAGACGGGCTCACCACCAGTTCTGCGATTGCCCGCGCTGCGAGCATTGGCCAGCCTCAGGTCTACCGGAATTTGTTCGGTGGGCCCAAGCGCGTTACTCGGACATTGAAGCATCTATGCAAATATGCAGGCATTGATGCATACGAGGGCACCAGTGATCCCGGGGAGTCCAAGGTGTTGATGGATGCTCTGTCGGCTGTATGGGATGGAACCGACGGGCACGCTCATCGCCTGGCGAAGCTTCTTTTTGCCCACCAGCGGGCCCACATGTAAGAATTGGCCTAGGCCCAACGGAGGCCAAGGATGAACAAGAACACGCCAACGGTGACGGTCAAGAGCGCATATCACGCGCTCGGCGCGGCCGGCTACCCTAAGAGTTTTGTATCTCGCCTTTTACCGGACTGGTGGGACAACGCACTTTTCAAGACAAGCAGCGGGGCTATCGAGTTTGCCTCGATACTCAAGCAACGGCTTGGCTTGGATGTCCGATTTGGTGACAGCGGTGAGCTTGAAGTGCTCGCCTCAAATCGCCCTGCCCGTTACAAAAAGAGATCTGCCACGCTGGTGAGCGAGCTGCAGGTCTGCTCGAGCCTGGGCATGGCCCTGGGCAAGCTTGCGCTGTATTGCACTGATGGCACCGCCGACCCGCTCCCGGCAGACCCCAAGGAGCTGTCCAAGAGGGTGCGCACCTCGACCGGGGCTGCGGCAATAGGATTCGGGTCGTTGCTGGATTTCTGCTGGCAGCACGGTATCCCCGTGCTGTTCTTGAAGGAGCTCCCCCGCGGCAGCAAACGCATTACCGGTATGGCCATGCGGATTGAAGACAGGCCGGTGATCGTCCTAGGCTTCCAGTCTGGCCAGAATGCAAAGCAGCTGTTCGTGCTAGCCCACGAACTGGCCCATATCTGCCTTGGCCACGTCGCCGGTACCGGCGTGCTGATCGATGAGGGAATGGACGCCATCACGGAGGCTATCGAGCGTGAGGCGGATCAGCATGGCGACGCAGAGGAGCGCCAGGCCGATCAGTTTGCACTGGCCATGCTACGCAACGGGCGACTTACCCTTCCCCTCGATAACCACGGCACGATGTCGGCTGCCCAGCTGGTAAACATGGCCATGAGTCTCGGCGACAGCCTCAGTGTCGACCCAGGACACATCATCTTGAGCTACGCACGCGATCATGATGACTGGCTGTTGGCTAATCAGGCCCTTGGCTACTTCCCAGACCAGGCCAACGCAAAGGAACTGCTCAAGGATCGCTTCCTGGCCAACTGCGATGTTGACAGGCTCACGGACGACAATCGCGCCTACCTGCTCAGCATGCAAGGATTCTGATGAGCGCCAAGCACTACCTCTTGGACAGTGACGCCGCCAAAGCGCTTTGTCAGTACGGCCTCCTTCAGGACATGGCCACCGCCCTGCGGGTCGAGCTTCGGGACTTTTCGATCCTGGCCCAGCTGCGGTTCCAGCTGCACGCAGCCAATCCCGCCAAGGCGCTTGCCAAACTGGGGAGCGCGCTGGCGGTTGAGCAGCTCAACCTACTCGTAGCGCAGGCGAGCGAGGTCGTGGTTCTGGTTGAATCGGCGAACTACGCCCTGCTGGATGGCACACCGGACATAGATGGCGGAGAGCTGGCCCTGTTTGCCGCGCTCTGTGAGGACAGTAGCGCCGGCCTGATCACCGGCGACAAGCGATCGCTCGTTGCGCTGTGCAAGGTCGGCGGGACGGTGGAAGGAAGTTTCAGCTGGGCTCAGATCCTCTGCCTGGAGGACGCCATCGCAATCATCATCGGCCACTTCGGGTTGGCCTATGTATCGGCCAAGGTAAGATCCCGTCCGGACGTCAACAGCGCCCTGTCCAGCATCTTCGGAAGGTCCGTGGCGGCTGACGAACAAGCCATCTCTGATGGGCTATTAAGCTACCTAAATGACCTGCATCACAGGACCGCAGGAAAGTATCAATCTCCTTACGTGGCCGCGGTTTCCCGGTAGCAACCCGTCTTCCTGCATTCTGCGAAGGCGCTTAGGGATGTAGTGACCTTCCCTACAGCAGCAGCAGTGCATTGTCGCTTTTTATAAATTCTGTACGTCATGTCCTATGGCCGCGTCAGCCGATGCGCTGCTACGATTCGCGTAGGGCTGGACTGCCGAGGGCAACACCTCGGCCTGGAACAGCGTTGTCTTCGGCAAAGTGTGCACAGGGGGTGCCATGGCTTTGGTGAACTGCCGCGAATGTGGCAAGCAAATCAGTGATCAGGCTTCGGCTTGTCCGAATTGTGGATTCCCGATGTCCGCAGGAGTCAACCCGACTCCTGGCATCCCAACTCCACCACCGCTGGGCCCGTCTTCAGATCTGAACCGAGCCGCGCCAGCAGCGCCTGTTGCGACCTCCATTCCGGCACCGCGCCCAGCACCGAAGAAGTCGGGCTGTGGAACATTCGTTATGCTTGGACTCGTCGGCCTTCTCGTCCTGTTGGTCTTGGGCTACGGCATGGGGCCCGAGACGAAAGTAGCCACTCCATCGGCAAGCCGCGGCACTGCCAGCCAGAGCGGGGCAGCCTCCGGTCACGCATCGGACCAGAGCGCTGCGAAGGCAACAACGGTCGAGGTGTCTGCGCCCGAACTTCTGGCTGCCGCAAAGGACCAGGCCCGGCCAACTTCCGAACGCTTGGCGAACCTCACGCTGATCCTCAAGAATCATGCCGGCTCGGCCCAAGCCAAGGAGGCTGATGCAATGCGGCCGAAGCTGGAGGCTCAACTCCACGCCGAGCTTAACCCGATAGGCCTGCAGTGGTCCTATTCCACCCAGCAGGATGACATGTCGGGAAAACCCGTCCGCACGGCACGGGTAACCAGCACCAACAGCTTCAACTTTGACTTCCCCTACTCAGGCCGGCAGAAGGCAGAGCTCACGATCAGGCGTCACCCTCGATGGGGCAACGATGTAATGGTCAGCATCGAGAAGGGGCAGATCCTGTGCCATAGCTTCAGCTCCTGCCCCGTGCGTATCCGATTCGACGATGAGTCCGCCAAAACCTTCACCGGAACTGAGCCATCCGACAACAGCAGCGAGATGGTCTTCATCCCGGGATACAAGACCCTCACGAGTAAGCTGGGTAAAGCCAAGCGCCTCCGAGTGGAGTTCAATGTGTATCAGCAAGGCTCGGTCATGGCCGAATTTGACGTCAGCGGATTTGACGCAAAACGCATGACTCAGTAGCAGACTCTAACGGGAAACGAGGTGGTGGGTACATCGCGGTACGTAGCCTAGCCGGAGCCAGTACCGCTCCAGCGAGGATTCAAATCCGGCCATCTCACCGCCGCCCAAAGTTTGGAATATGTGCTTACCTCGTCCGCTCAGAGGAGAGCTAGAGCTAATTTTCAAGCCGATTTCGACCGATTCTGTGGAAGTTTCCGCTTCTTCGTACGTTGCTTCAGCCTCCATTGACTCCATTCCGTTGTCGACCCCTCAGCTATGAAGGTTACCAGGAGCCGCTTGAGTAAGGGCGAGAACTTCACCTCAGAATCGCGCAGAAGATTTGTCCAATACCGGCCCACAAGGAACGAAAGCAGACCCATGGATGCAACAGATGTCGCAAACCAAGATCGGCTAGTAACGCTGACGTTTGTTAGCACGCCCTTCCGGTACATGTATGCTGCAAACACGAGGGCGCTGCACTCAACAAAAACTACTAGCGCTGTGGGCATTGCCCGAGCTCTGTAGTACGCGGCAGACGTTAGCGTCTCCCCAAATGACAATCCAATCAAAAGAAGAACAGAGCTCAGCAATATTGGATCGAACGCTGCGGCTCCGGAAAGAGTGAGACCGATCGGGAACAGTACGAAAGGGACCAACTCAGAGCAAAGACTGGGGTAGGCCTTACTGAAGCCTCTCCATCTCTTCAGTCCGAACAAGAACATGTCTTGCAGGATTGCGGCAACCGATGCTATCGCCGCGCTCGTAAGTGCTAAGGACACCGGTATCCAGAACATATCTTCGTCCGGCCCTGGTGCGAACGGCACCATGGCTGCAGCGCCCCAAATTGCTGCGCCCATGAACGCAGCAAGCGGAAGAGCCGAGAGCTTCAACATGCTCATGAGCCGCTCAGCGCCCACAGCCAAGAAGTTGGCCGCACCACGTTTGCACTGACCTTTCCGAGATCATGGCTGCTCCTCACCATTAGCAGGGGGCGAGTGCACAGGTGCCGATACTGATATCAGCCGATAACCAAAGCGCGGCAACGTTTGGATCATTTTCTCATCAAACGGGCCGTCAAGAGCTCGGCGAAGGCTGGACATCTGTGAACGCAGAAGGTCGTCGTCAGGAGGGTTATCGCCCCAAAGCCGGCTCTCCAGTTGCTGCCTGGTGACAGCGGCAGGACTTGCCCGCATCAGCGCCTCAAGGAGCTTCCGGCAAGCTGGATAAAGATGCAGTCGCCTTCCAGCCCTTGTAGCTTCCAATGTCCTAAGATCTAACGTCAGATCTCCAACCACCAGTTGTCTCCTTGTCACCCGCCCTTCTGTGCGAGTGACCAAGGCCTCCAGTCGAACCTCAAGCTCGGTGAGATCAAAAGGTTTGGTTACATAGTCGTCGACACCAGAGCGGAACGCGGTGATCTTGTCCGAAAGGTCGTCCTTCGCGGTCAGCATCAAAACCGGCACTGGAACACCGTGGTCAAGCCGCATCCTTTTAAGAACCTCCAGTCCTTCCATGCGAGGAAGCAACCAGTCAAGCACGACTGCGTCGTATAGATTGGTAGCCGCCAGATGTAGGCCCGCCAGACCATCGGCCACTACATCAAGCTGATGACCACGGGACTCGAAGTAGTCCAGAATTTGCGCTGCGTCCTTGAGGTCGCGCTCAATCAATAGAATGCGCATGTCAGGATTGGCGGTAGCCGAGGAGTCTCAGCGCATTGAACACGACCAACAGAGTCGATCCCTCATGCACTGCTACAGCAGGACCAATCCCAAGACCCATGACTGTCGCAGGCACCAACACCGCCACTACGCCCAGGCTCACGTAAACGTTCTGGCGGATCACACTTCGGGTGCGTCGACTAAGCGCCACTGAGAACGCTACCTGCCTCAAGTCTTCGGACATGAGTGCTACGTCGGCCGTCTCCAGAGCAACGTCCGAGGACGCGGCGCCCATCGCGATGCCGACGCTCGCACTCGCCATCGCAGGCGCGTCGTTCACACCATCACCAACCATCGCCACTCGCTCCGTATCCTTGAGCTGGCGGATGGCCTTCACCTTGTCATCGGGCATTAGATTGCCCCAAGCATCGTCTAGGCCCACGTCCGTTGCCACGGCCTGTGCCACTGTCTGATGGTCGCCGGAAATCATGATCATCCGCTGGATGCCCAAGCTTCGCAGCTTGTCCAATGCTTCTCGTGCTTCTGGGCGCGGCGTATCCATAAGGCCAATGACACCGATATCACGGTCACCTAGGCGAACTGCCATCGTGGTTCGTCCAACGTTGCGAAGCTCGTCGATGGCCGACTGCGCCTCCGCAGTCAGGGTGCTGATGCCGCCGGTGCCGAACATCTCTGCCTTTCCGATCCAGACGTTTAGGCCATTCACCCTCGCCTGAACCCCGCTTCCAGTGAAGTTAGCGAGATCCGTGGCTACTGGCACGGGAACCTCTCCCAAGCGAGCGTTGCCATCTCGAACAATGGCTGCCGCCAGTGGGTGATCACTCAAGGCCTCTACGGCGACCGCAACCTGCAGCAGTTCCTGCTCTG
The DNA here is from genome assembly GCF_056760175.1 of Stenotrophomonas sp. STEN021. Classification (NCBI taxonomy): domain Bacteria; kingdom Pseudomonadati; phylum Pseudomonadota; class Gammaproteobacteria; order Lysobacterales; family Lysobacteraceae; genus Stenotrophomonas; species Stenotrophomonas sp. STEN021. The sequence goes on from NZ_JBRREH010000023.1 coordinate 36,666, forward strand.
TAGAGCCTTGCATCACCTTAATGTCGGTGATTCGCGGCTTTCCCTCGGTGAGGGTTCCAGTCTTGTCAAACGCGATGGCGCGAACCATTCCCAGTTCTTCTAGCGGGGCGCCACCCTTGATGAGCACTCCGCCCCGGGCCGCTCTAGCAATACCGGCCAGAACGGCACTTGGTGTGGCAATAGCCAGTGCGCACGGGCTTGCCGCGACCAGTACTGCCATCGCTCGATAGAAGCTATCTCGGAATGGCTCGTCGATCACTACCCACGAGAAAAGCAACAGCACTGCCAGAATCAGAACTGCCGGAACGAATACTCTTTCGAATTTGTCGGTGAAGCGTTGAGTTGGCGACTTTCTGGTCTCGGCCTCACTCACCATCTTGACGACGCGGGCCAAGGCCGACTCCCCTGATCGGCGGGTCACCTCAACTTCCATTGCGCCGGAGCCGTTAATGGTGCCGGCGAAGACGCGGGACTGCATCTCAACGGAGTCCGGACGCACCCGCGCCAGCGCACGATCACCTACCGGCAGCTTATCTACCGGGATGCTCTCACCGGTTACAGGCGCTTGATCAACGCTGCTGGTTCCTTTAACAACGAATCCGTCCGCCGGCATCCGATCATTGGGACGAACAACCACCACGTCTCCAGGTATCAGCGACTCAACCTGGACTTCAGTGACCTTCCCGTCTTTGACAACCCTGGCTGTCTCCGGGGCCAACTTGGCAAGCGCCTCAATCGCTCTCTTTGCGCGGCCCATCGCATAGTGTTCGAGCGCGTGGCCGAGGCTGAAGAGGAACAGAAGCAGTGCGCCCTCTGCCCATGCGCCCAGCGCAGCAGCACCTGCCGCCGCAACAAGCATCAACGTGTCGATCTCAAAGCGCTTTAGCTTGATGTTCTCAATAGCTTCGCGGAGCGTGAACCAACCTCCGAACAGGTAGGCAGCCACGTAAAGAGAAGTAGGGACCCAGTCGTTTGCGAGCAAGCCGAGCTTTTCAAGTGCAAAGCCAATCAGGAGGAGCAGGCCACATGCGAGTGAGAACAGTAGCTCACTGTTGGCACCAAGGATTCCACCATGGGAATGAGCATGGTCCTGCCCATCCTTATGATTGTGACCTTCGTGCTGACCTTGCGCGCCTTGGTCGGGGGCGGGGCCGCTCCTTCCCACTCCAAAATCCTCGAGCTTCGCCCTCAGATCAGCTTCTCCTGTCTGGGTCCGGTCGTACTCGATGTTCACCCTTCCAGCAGGGCTGGTGGTCGCTTCAACGACACCGGGTATAGCTTGTAGCTGCCCCGCGATCGTCCTTGCCTTGCGGGCATGCACGGACGAGTCCATCTCCAAGGACAGATGGCCGTATCGCTCACCCAGGCCAATCCCCATAGACGACGCTAGTTCGCGCACGCGCTGAAGTGAGATCAGCTCGGGGTCATAGTGAATGCATAGGGCCTCCGGAGCTCCTGCGCTTACCCCGCGCAGATGCACGCGTGATATACCGGCCATTTCCTCCAGCTCATCGGCCAGTCTCTGTACGCAGTGGTCCTCTTGAGGTACGCCGGGGAGTACGACCGGCAGTTCGACTTCTGTGGTCATGTTCACGTATTGCCTCCAACGTCAAGAGATTGGATCGGGAGGCCCGGCAGGCAGATGCGCTGCCGGGCCCAAACACTCATTCAATCAGTGGGCGGTCTCCGGCTCCACCTTAGGATCTGACTTGGCCAGTCGCCCCGCGAAGGTCGGCAAGACAAGCAGCGTCAAGACCGTTGCAGTCAACAAGCCACCAATGACCACCGTAGCCAGAGGCTTCTGCACTTCGGCACCCGAACCACTCGCAATAGCCATCGGAATGAAGCCGACGATGGCGACCAACGCGGTGGTCACCACGGCCCGAATTCGGCTGCCGGCGCCATTCATCGCAGCAATCAGAGGGCTATCGCCGGCGTCCAGGCGCTCTCGAATAGCCTGCATGAGCACCAGACCATTCAGCGTTGCCACGCCAGAAACCGCAATGAATCCGACTGCAGCAGACACCGAGAACGGCATGCCACGAACGAGCAAAGCGAGAATGCCGCCGACCAGTGCTAGCGGAACGCAGCTGAACACGAGGCCCGCTTCCTTTGCACTGCCCAGTGCCATGAACAACAGGCTACCGATCAGCAGGAACACGATCGGCACGACGGTCAAGAGTCGCTTTTCCGCCCGCTGGAGGTTCTCGAACTGCCCGCCCCAAGTCATGTGTGCACCCGGGGGCAACTGAACATCCTTCACTGCAGCTTGGGCTTCACCTACGAACCCGCCCAAGTCACGGCCGCGTACATTGGCCTGAACCACTACACGCCGGCTACCGTTGTTCCGGCTGATCTGATTAGGTCCCTCGCTGATGTCGATGCGTGCAACAGATGAGAGGGGCACAATCCCGCCGGTGGGAGTTGCAATTGGCAGTGATGCAAGCTGATCGGGATCATTGCGGGCATCGTCTCCGAGGCGAACGACGACATCGAAACGACGATCCCCCTCAAAGATCTTGCCGGCCGCCGCGCCGCCGATGCCCGTTGCAAGGGCGTCGCTAACATCTGCAGCCGTCAGACCGTACTGTGCTGCTGCAAGGTGGTCGATCGCTACATTGAGCGTGGGCAGACCAGAGATCTGTTCCACACGAACATCCGCAGCGCCCTCCACGTTCCTCAGCTTCAGCGCAACCTGATCGGCAACAGCCTGAAGCTGCTCGAAGTTGTCGCCGTAGATCATGACAGCCAAATCCGTACGCACACCCGAGATCAACTCGTTGAAGCGCAGTTCGATGGGCTGACTGAACTCGAAGCTGTTACCTATCTGCGAGGCTGCGATCTTCTCAAACCTGGCGATTAGATCCTCCTTGCTCAAGGAAGAGTCAGGCCAATCCTTGCGCGGTTTGAGCACGATCACGCTGTCAGAGATGTTGGTTGGCATTGGATCGATAGCAGCTTCGGCAGTACCTGTTCTTGAGAAGACGGTCACTACCTCAGGCTCAGCCGCGATGGACCTCTCCAGCGCCAGTTGCATAGCCAGCGATTGCTCCAAGGACGTCGAGGGAACGCGAAGCGCCTGCATGGCAAGGTTTCCCTCATCAAGCGTTGGCATGAACTCCCGACCCAGCATCGTGAAGCCGACCACGCCCATCACAAGCATCATCAGAGCGCCAGCAAGCACAGCCTTGGGCCTACGAATGGCACCTTGGATTGCTGGCTCAATGCGCCTTCTCAGGACGCGGATGATTGCAGTCTCGTGCTCTTCATTGTCGTGAGAATCCTTGCCGTCCTTGTTCGCATGAGGCTTTGGATCTCTCACAAGGAGCGCAGCCATTGCAGGCACGAAGGTAAAGGAGAAGATAAATGCGCCAATCAGGGCGAGCATGAAAGTAGCTGCCATCGGTTGGAACGTCTTACCTTCAACGCCCTCCAAGGTGAGGATCGGTGCGAACACCAGCAGAATAATCATCTGCCCGAACGCCGCAGGACGCGCCATCTTCTTGGCTGAATCTGCCGCCACGCGGAGCCGTTCCATGGCATTCAGAGGCCGGCCAAGTTCTGCTCGGCGTTTGCCCAGCATCAGCAGGGTGGACTCGATCACGATCACCGCACCATCTACAAGAATGCCGAAATCCAGGGCGCCCAAGCTCATCAGGTTGCCGCTGATACCAAACTTGTTCATGCCGATAACGGCAAACAGGAACGAGAGCGGAATCACCAGCGCGGTAATGGCTGCTGCACGGAAGTTTCCCAGTAGCAGGAAGAGAACCACAACTACCAGCAGAGCACCTTCAGTCAGGTTCTTGGCGACCGTCTTGACGGTCGAGTTGACCAGCACGCTTCGGTCAAGCACCGGTTCTGCAAAGATATCGGCCGGCAGAGATTCGTTGACCTGCGCCAGACGCTCAGCGGCCGCCTGTGCCACGGTGCGGCTATTACCTCCGGCGATCATCAGAGCAGTGCCAAGCACGGCCTCATGTCCGTTACGGCTAGCCGCGCCCAGCCGCGGGGCACGACCCAGACCGACCTCTGCTACATCGGCTACGCGAATAACCACGCCGTCCTTGGTCGCTACCGGGGATTGGGCCAAGTCGTCGGTCGTCAACGCAAGGCCGTCGGCCCGTACTACCAGGCCCTCACCTGCACGTTGAACGAAGCCCGCACCTGCTTGAACGTTGGAACGCTCCAATGCCTGTACGAGATCGGCCAAGCCAAGTCGGTATGCCGCCAGCCGTGCGCTGTCGGGGTAGATACCGTATTCCTTGACGTAGCCACCTACCGTATCAACCCCCGCCAAGCCCGGGCTTGAGCGCATCTGGGGCGCGATAATCCAATCTTGGACGGTACGCAGATACGTTGCGCGCTCCTGCGCGGTAGCAAGGCGATCGCCTTCCGGGGTCAGGTAGACCTCGCCCTCGTGCCAACCGGCTTGGCCAGGTTTGGCCAGCTTCTTGGGGTCGAATGGCCTGAAGTCCACTGTCCACATCAGTACCTCACCCAAACCCGTAGTAACGGGCGAAAGCATGGGTGAGACATTGTCAGGCAGGTCCCCGGCCGCTTCCCGCATGCGCTCAGCGACCTGCTGGCGTGCGAAGTAGATGTCAGTCTTGTCGGTGAAGATTGCAGTGACCTGGGAGAAGCCATTGCGCGATAGCGAACGGGTGGTGTTCAGCCCCGGGATGCCAGCCAAGGCCGTCTCCAAGGGGTACGTAACCTGACGCTCGATTTGCTCAGGGGTCAGGGCTGGGGCGATGGTATTGATCTGGACCTGGCGGTTGGTGATATCTGGTACGGCATCGACTGGTAGCTTGCTTAGTTGGAACAAGCCAAAGCAGGCAATCAATGCGGCCAGAAACACCATGAGCCAGCGGAACCTGACCGCTGCTTCGATGATGATGTTGAACATGGTGAATGAGTTCCCTTAGTGGCCGTGTTCGGCTTCGCCCTTGGCCAGTTCGGCTTTGAGCAGGAAGGCGTTGGCGCCTACGACGCGCTCACTGCCCGTCAGACCGTTAAGGATCTCGATTCGATTGCCTGCACGGCGCCCGGCGAGTACCGGCGTTGCTTTGAAGCCGCCCTCGACGGCCACGAAGACAACGCTTCTGCCGTCAACGGTTTGGACCGCGTCAGCAGGCACGCTCATACCTTCGGCGGCACCACCGGCAATGATCAGTGCCGAAACGGGGGAGCCGGCCGGTGGAAGTTTCTCGGAGATTGGCTTGGCACGAATCGTGGCGGTGCCACCCTGCTGCATCACATTCGCAGCCGCAGCAATTACTTCAGCCTCGAAGCTACCTCGGGGGCCCGTGACCTCCAACTTCATCCCTGGCATGGCGACGGTGGCCAGCGCGGGGGGCGCGGTAAACACGAGTTCATTCATGTCGGGATTGGAAACCTCCGCCACCAAGGTTCCAGCCGAGACGACACCACCTGGTGTTACCTGGACGTTGCCTACCAACCCAGCGACCGGACTGGTGATGGTCACCCGGCCGGAACTGTCCGGAGAGCCGCTGGCAGCGACTTGAGCACGGGCAGCACTGGCCGCAGCATCGGCCGCCAAAGAGCGGGCCCGCGAGGCCTCCAGCTCCTGACGCGCCACCACACCTTGGTCCACCAGAGATTTATCGCGGCTGTAGGCCAAGCGAGTAGCTTCTGCCTCTGCCGCCGCCGCAGTAGCTGCGGCCTTGAACGTCGCAGCTTCGCCGCTAACCACAACTACTAGAGGTTGATTGCTTTTGACCGCTGTTCCTGGCGCAACGAGTACGCGCTCAACCCGGCCAGTGACCGTCGAGGCGATCGCTGCGCGCCCCCCGATGGCGGGCTCGACGCGACCTGCAAGCCTAGTTGAAGCGCCACCGCCCCGCCCTACTGCAACCACGCCGATGCCAGATGCCTTGATCTGATCGGACGTCAGCTTGACTAGCCCCTCCTCAGCCTCCTCCTCGCCGTGTTCACCGTCGCCGTCGCCATCATTGTGGGCTTCTGCACCATCAGGCGTGGCCTCATCTGCGTGACCACCCTTCCCTTCTTCTTTGCTGCCCTTACTCTTGGCCTCGGTGCCGGCGGCTTTTTCCGTTTCCTCCGCACCGCCACTGCATGCGGTAAGCCCCCCGGTGAGCAGGAAGGCAGCCACCAGCGTCGCTCCGATGAGCGTCTTGTTTCCGTACTTATTCATTTTGCCTCCACAAACGGTGCGCGCCCTTCAAGGCGAGCGAGGTCGATTTCTGCTGTCACCCGGCTAAGGCGGGCATCTACAGCGCTGCCACGCGCAGCAATCAAAGTTGATCGGGTGCTACGCAGCTCCAATTGCGATATACGACCTGCCTCGAATCCGATGCGGGCCAACCGATAGGCTTCGTCTGCGGCTTGTACGCTCTCATCCGCAGCTCGCGCGCGGCTGTTGGACGCTTTGAGACTCGCTACCGCTCCCAACCGAGCCGCCTCGCTGTCACGCTTCTGACCCTCTAGAACCGCCTCAGCTGCACGTTGCTCGGCATATGCAGCCCGAATCGCCCCGCGGTTGCGGTCAAACAGGGGAATGGAAAGGCTGATGCCAACGTTGTAGGCCTCGTCGCCTGCTTGGCGGAAGCGCGTTTGAGCCACAGATGCGCTCAGTTGTGGCAAAGCGCGCTTACGCTCGACATCGATGAGCCGACCTGACGCCTCCGCTTCGGCTTGGGCGATTCGAACAGCGAGCGGGGCGGCCTCGTTTGCGACCGGGTGAGATGGCACGCGATCCAGAAGGCTTTCACCGATCTCGGTAAGCCGGCCATCCAACAAAGACACCCCGGCTAGCCGCGCTAGAGCCGCGTCCCGGAAGGCCTCGGCCTCATCCAGGCTGGCCTTCGCGTTAGCAACCTCGCTACGCGCCTGGACGCCGCGCAAGTTGGGTTCCCGACCTTCGCTAACCATCGCACCTACGGCTTTCGCGTCTTGTTCAATCAACGCCAAAGCTTCGCTAGCCAACTCATAGCGGCGCAGAGCAGCCTCTGCCTCCGCATACGTGGCTGCCAGACGACCAGCCGCATCGCTGCGCATCAGATCGCCCCGCAGGCCCGCTGCGCCTGCCTCTGCACGCGCAGCGCGCACTCGCGCGCCCCGCTGACCCCAAATTTCGAGCGGCTGGGAAAGCGTCACAATGGTGTCAGCGTTGGAGAAACCCCGATAGGCACCAGTACCGTACGCGTTCTCTGCGTCGATGGAGACCGTCGGATTGGGTACAGCCCGGGCCTGTTGCACCCGAGCCTCTGCGGCCTCGGCCAGCGCGGCACCTTGGACGGACGCAGGCATCTGGTCCAAACGAGAAAGCAACGATTCGTAAGACGGTGCAGTTTGAGCACCTACATCCCCGCCAGGCACCAATGCCAGCAGAACAGCAACAGCCAACCCGGTCGCTGATAGCGACCGACCTGTCAAAATCGACATAAAAACTCCCGTAAATTATCTGAGCGAACTACCCGCTAGCGCGGGGCAGAGCGAGATCAGATACGGGGGGGGCGCATGGGCCCGTCGAGTCGAAGTGCGTAGACATCCCCGTGCTCGGTATTGCGCAGCAAGGTTCGACCATTGGCGAGCAGATCGTCGTGGCCGGCGGCGGGGAGACTAGCGGTTGAGTGGTGGCAATGCCCGTGACCGCAGGAGTCGGCGCCGGATGATTGCTTACTCTTGTCCTTGCCCGATTCCAGGTCTGAGTCACTGCTCAGGGCGTGAACATCTCCCTGGCTAGCCGGTGCTTCCTGCGCACACGCCAACGACTCGGCCACAGGCACGACCACAAATACCGCCAAAAGCAGCAGCATTAGGTACATACGAATGGCAGGAAGGGACCGGCGCATGGTGGGAAGGCTATCAACCTGATTGAGACGGATACAATTACATAGAAGGGTGGAAGCGACCGCTTTTGGCACGATTTAGGCTTCCGTTCAGGTTTGGAGCTAAGGTGGTCAGTCTAGGAGGAGGAATGCCCAGGTCAGTCCGACATTGCAAAGTGCTACGAACACAGCGGCTGAGCCCATGTCTTTGGCACGACCAGCGAGCTCATGGATCTCCGGCCCGTATCGTTCAATAACTGCTTCGATGGCCGAGTTCAGTAGTTCCAACGCAAGCACCAACAGCACACTCCCTACCAAGAGGGCTCGCTCTACCCCTGAGTCGCCTAACCAGACTGCGGCGGGTAGAGCCGCCAGGGCCATGACGACCTCTAGCCTAAAAGAAGACTCATGCAGCCAGGCCGATCGCAGCCCCTGAAGAGACCAGCGCAGCGCTTTCAACACACGGGCGATGCTCCGTGGACGATGACCATACATGTCTGCCATTGTGATGTTTCCTTCTTCTGCCGTTAGGAGGCGCTGCCGGGATCTCCCGGCAGCGCTGCTCCCGAGAAATGGTTATGGGGCGGCGACACTGCCAACGGAGCAGCCGGAGAACAGATTTAGGCTCTGGTCCAACGCTTTTGTCCGCACCTGCATGAGACCGAGCACAGAATGGAAGAGGTTGTCGTGAGTGGCTGGCAGCCTTGAACGTCCCTGGACGCATTCAATATCCAGCTTGTTGCTGCTCTTCATGCCCTCTGACATCCACATCACCATCGGCACTTTGATCTGAGTCTCCGGGGCAATGGCGTAGGGAAGACCATGCAGATAGACGTTCGCCTCGCCCAATGACTCCCCGTGGTCGGATACATAGATCAAGCCTGTATCGTGGCTCTTGTCCTGTTCGAGCATACGGATTGTCTTTGCCAGAAAGTCATCCGTCGCTAAGACTGCGTTGTCATAGGCATTGACTATCTCGGCGCGAGTACACTTGCCAAGGTCGGCGTTGCGGCAGTCAGGAGTAAACTTCCTCAGGCTCTCGGGGTATCGCTTGTAGTAGCTAGGTCCGTGGTTACCAAGCTGATGCAGAACCACGACGACGTCGCCGGGATTGTCGTCAATGGAGTCATGCAATCCCTGCAGCATGATTTCGTCGCGACAAGCCTGATCGTCACATAGACTATCTTTGGCGGGAACGCGGTAAGACTCAAATGCAAGATCAGAGCACACCCCCTTGCATCCCGTCTGGTTGTCGCGCCACAGGGTCTTGATTCCGGCGCGCTCCAATACGTGCAGAAGCGACTCGGATCTTTTGATCTTGTCTCGGTCGTAGTCTCGCCTTCCATACATAGAAAACATGCAAGGAACGGACACCTCGGTATTGGAACCACAGGCCGTCACGTCGGTGAAGTTCACGACGTCCAGGGCTTCAAGTTGCGGTGTCGTGTTCCTAGCGTATCCGTTCAGCCCCCAGTTCTGGGCGCGAACCGTCTCGCCTACAACAATGACAAGAAAGTGTGGCTTCGCGCCTGGTGGATGAGGATCCATCGTGGCGTCGGGACCGACTACTTTGATCGGTCCACGCTCTGCGCGCGTCTCCTCTTTGATGACCTTCCCTATCGAGGCAAGGTAGTTCCCGGGCGTCGCAAGGTATCTGACTGACTTGTGGTTGCGCATAAGCGAGGATAGGTTGTCGAATGAGGCCAGTGCCGCACCAACAACTACCACTATAGCCATGCCCAGCAAGAGAGCTCTGGAAAGTAGTCCGCGCGCCATGGTGCAGTGAGGTCGAATTCGTACCGCACATACCGCAACGGCGGGAAGCAGACCTTTGACCAGCACCGACAGGAACAATCCCCAGGTCAGCAGCTCTCCGGCCTCCGCGCTGTCAGTCTTCAGCACGTTTCGAATCATGCTCGAATCGAAGTACACGCCGTAATTGTCGGAGTTGTATGCCGCCGCTGCTGACACAATGAGGAGCAAAGCAACAATCGGTTTCAACGTCCATCGGACGCACAGAAGCCCAAGAATAAGTACGTTCATAGCCGTAAGAAGCGCGGCCGTAGACGCGACAAGCAGCGCTCGCGCCACACCCTCCACACCACTCTTTTCAACTACCTCTGCAAAGAAGGCGTTGTTGAGGAACAACGTGAAGTAGAGTGCGACGATCACGATTAGTGTGTTGATCCCGGCCTGAGGCCCACGAAGAGGCCGGCCGAGCCGTCCTAGTGGATTTGAGCCATTCCCACCAAGCTTCCAACTGTGGTTCAGGTATTTTTTCATGTAACGCATAGCTGCTTCCTTTTGATCGACCGCCAAATGCGCTCATGGCGCATGCGGAGGCACTTCGCAGACCGCGCCAACTCGTCGAAGGGCGTTCCTGCTCGCGGGTCTAATTCCAACGGGCGCTTAGAGATGCGATGCAGGTCTGGGAGAAGGTGCGTCTGCACTCGCAAGAGGCGATGCATAAGGCCGCTGTATTGAGTCCGCGCAAGCAGACGCATCGCCGCCAAGAGGCAGAGTCCTGAAGTAGCGATTGGTTGGGGTAGAGAGCTTGCGAGGTTTCGGATCTTCACCGGGACAGTCGCCGAGCGCTGATCCCTCGATAAGTAGTCGACGCCTGCGCAGTCGGTGGCGGTTACAGTTCATCACCAGTGCAGGCTGCCGCTGACTGGCTTGCGCGAATCCATAACCGGTCGCGACTGACTGCGTCGAAGCCGAATGCTCCCCGAGCCACTTGTAGCGTCTATGCGCTGCGGAGGGCCGGGTACGTCTGGCTACTCGCGCGGAAGTCCCTGGAAATAGCTTTGAAGCGCTGTGCCATTTGGAACTCGCAAGCGCCTGGACGACTCCTACGGCGCTCATGCCCGGGGAAGGCCTCTTCAACGCACCGCGTGAGACTGAAAGCACTGAGACACTACGTATCCACGCATACGCAGAGACTGATACCCGGGAGGCACCCAAGAAGGAAGTCCGCAAGGTTTCGGTTAGTTGCGCCAGCGTGGCTTGAATCCCGGTCAGTAGCGGAGGTCTGCCTACGACCAGGCCGTCCCTGTGCCACGGCAACCAGGTAGCGGTATCCACGAATTCAGGGGAGAAGACCGAGGCCAAACGTGCCTCACCGGCTGGAGATAGAGCACCGTCTCCAGGGCGTGCGGGAATGATCAGCACAGAAGCTGTCGTCAGCACGGCAGATTGACCGTACGAAACTCGGTTAGAGGTGGGAATCGGAAGAGGCATTTAGTCCACCTTTTTGAAGGCGGCACGATGCCGTTCGGCGGCTGCACCAGCAGCCACGCGTCGGCCGGGCGCGCCAAGCGCCCAGCAACAAAGTTTGATCATGGAGAGACCTGTTAAAGGTGATCGCAGAAGTACGAGCAGACGCGCTGCGCCTGTGTCGCGATCAAGCCCTGGGAGGTCTAATCAGCCTTTCGGGCGTGTGGGAAGTCACAGGCTGTTCGTAGAACGTATGCCCGTCTTCATTTAGTGCAGCGTCGGCACTGGTGAATCCGTTGGACGCGACGAAGGTGCTGCTGTGGTGGCAGTGCCCATGACCACACGCAGGGTGTGACTTGTCGGAATGGCCGTCGCCTGCCCCTGCTACGTCCTGATGGGCCTGCTCTTCAGAAGAGCAAATCGACGCATCCACGAAAGGCACGACCACCAGCACTGCAAGTAGCAGTGCCAGAGCGTAGCGCTTAGCGTGGATGACGAAGGAAGTCACGTGCGGCTCTGACCAATACGGTTGAGGTCGAGAAGATACCGTGGACGGCGCTCATCAGCAAGCCGGCACTTGTTCATCAACCGCGCGGTCGTGTATGAGTCGCATCCTGCGGCTTGCTCGGAAGAATGAACGGGTTGAGGACTAACCACATGCGATGCGGGCGGGACGACAAATTAACGCTTTGCCTTGACTTCTGTACGGACTAACTGGCTGAGCAGTGCGGGATCGAGTCGCGGGAGCGGAGTTCCGTTCACAAAAAAGGACGGAGTTCCGCCAATCTTTGCAGCCTTCGCGTCGGCGAGATCGACCGCAATCACTTTTTCCACTACGCCCGTAGCGATGTATGCGCGGGCTTTAGCCACGTCCAAGCCAGCTTTTCGCGCAAATTCCCAAGCAATCGCTGAGTCTTCCCGCCCGTGTGAAGCCCAGGCGGGCTGGGCATCCATTAGCGCTTCGAGAACGGCCGCAAACCGGTTCTGCTGGCGCGCAGCCTCAAGAATGTTTATGCCGAGGACAGATGTCTTCCCGTGGAAGGGCGTATAGCGAAGCACCAGCCGAGCATCCGCATTTTCTCTCAGGATCCTTTTGACCTCTGGATGCATGGCCCGGCAGGCCTCACAAGCTGGATCGAAGAACTCGATGATGGTGACGGGCGCATTGACCGGGCCTATGACAGGCGAATGAGGCCGTACTACCACACCGGCTTGAGGCGATTGGTCATTGGCCGGGCCCTCGGCACTCCGAGCGAATGAAGTGGGGGAAAATGCGGCGAGAGATAGTATCAACACCGCTATGATCGTGCGTGCTGCTTTCATTGAAATAGCTCCAGTGTGCCTTGTGGTGTTTGAAAGGACCGATGCGGCTCGGGTAGCTTGGTGTGACGCAGTACCAACTAACGCTGCTCGGCTCCCAAGCGCCATGCGGGCCACGCCTCAACGATCACGCTTACAGCAGATCGAAGAAAGAGCAGGGCGATGATTGATCCTGCGGCGATGTCCGGCCACCCGCTGCCGATGAGGGCCACCCCGCCCGCGGCTACGAGAACGCCCACGTTGGCAGCCACGTCATTACGTGAGCATTCGAACGTGCTCTTCATGTTGATGTTTAGGGCGCGGAATCGCCAAAGGAAAGCCAAGCAGGATAGGTTCGCCACAAGTGCAATTGATCCGAAGATGAGCATGATGCCGCTGGCCGGTGGAACCGCGGTGATCATCTTGTTCACGACCTCGACGACAATGAAAACGAAGAATCCAAGGATCAAGAAGCCCTTTACCAAGGCCGCGCCTGCCTCCCACCGACTACCACGCCCCACGGCCCAGAGACTGAGCGCGTACACGGCTGCATCGCCAAGCATGTCCACCGCATCGGCTTGGAGCGCACTTGAGTTGGCGACTATGCCGGCGCCAAACTCGACGAAAAACATCACCAAGTTGATAGCCATCACCCATAGCAGCACGCGGCGCTGAGCGCCCTGTTGTGCCATCCGCTCGAGTTCTTGGCGCTTGTTACCGCAGCAGTGGTCCATCGTGAGTCCTATAAAAGGCTTCTGGGGTTGAAATCAGCTCATCCTGCCTTTATCAACCCTGTAGCAACTAGAGGGTCAAGCTATGTCCACCGTCTTCACGATCGGCCAACTCTCACTCCGTACCGGAACCAAGGCTGAGACGATTCGCTACTACGAGAAAATTGGCCTCCTTGCGTCTCCGGCCCGTTCACAAGCCAACTACCGCCACTACACTGAAGTTGATCGGCGCAGGCTTGCCTTCGTTCGCCGTGCCAGAGAGCTTGGACTCCCCATCGCCCAGATCCGGGATCTCATTGAATTAGAGACCCATGGCGACCAGGAGTGCGGGGCTGTGGATGAGTTGGTCCGGAGTCAGATTCGCAGTATTGAGGAGAAGGTAAGAGACCTCCAGGCACTGAACAAAGAGCTAACTCGCATACTCTCCCACTGTCCAGGTGGTCTGGTTTCCGAGTGTCGAGTCCTCGGCGCTTTGCAGGCGCCAGTCGGGCCGGCTAAACATGGCGGGATTCAGCCCCCGAAACGGTGAAGGTCCCTGAGAGCGCTGACCTTTGCCGAGCACGTAGAGATCTTCCTGCTACCGGCAAGGATAGTCAAAGACGCTTCAAGAAACCCGGAACCAACACCGGGTCTGCACTCAAAACTAACCGCTAGAGGTCCGCAGTATGGAGCAGGCCTGACGCCGATAGACCAAGCGCATCGGCGAGCCTAATAACGGTAGAGAGCCTGCAGTCCTTCTTTCCCTGCTCAATATGCCCAAGTTGCGTACGGTGCATACCTAGTCGGGCTGCGAAATCTTCCTGAGAGACGCCCAGCGCCGTCCGTCTCGCCTTCACGGCGGCGCCAAGGGCCAACTGGTGCTTGGAAGTTTTCACCCCCTAAGCTTTGGTTTCGTAGTACTTTTGGTCTACAGTACTTACGGTAGCATATTTGACAATGGCCGCCCCCTCCCCACCTCCCATTCGGGGGCCTGCGCCGCTTACGGACCTTGGCAGGTAGGTATGAGCTTCTTCTTGGTAGATGCTGAATCAGAGTTCACCTTAGAACTGTCATTGAGCCAACAGTCGGAGCAGGATCTGCGGCGCCAACTCGCAAAGCTTCAGGAGGGCGGAGACGCCGGAACCCTCTCCAGACGCCTTGCCGCCGAGCTATCTAGACTGGTCCCAGAGATGCTTGACTGGGATGTCAAAAGGCCCACAAAAGCGCAGATCGCCTATGCCCGTTCAATCTGCTACCAACGAAAGATTGAACTTCCTGAGCAGGCTATGGAGTCCCGTCAGGCCATGCATCTCTTCATAGCCTCGCGCGGCCGGTGGCCTTGAATCCATTGCCGCACCTCTCTCTGCACCCGCCTTCTGGTTGGCCGAAGCGACGCGCAAGAGCGCAGAATGTCGATGGCACATTACTACTATGACAAGTCGAACTAGTCTCACCCATCCACTGGCTATTGCCGAGTTACCGGTGGGAACGAAGGATGGGGCAATTGGCGTGACATTTGCTCCCGGAAAGCATCAAGAGAGCGCAATGACTGGCGCTTGGGCTAGGGATTTAGACATGGACTTGGAGGCGATTCGTGCTTGGGGCGCAAGATTTTTGATCACGCTTATCGAGCCGTGGGAGTTCGAGGACCTCAGGATCTCCTCCCTACCTGATCATGCTGCTAAGCATGGCTTGGCTTGGCATGGACTGCCTATCACGGATGGTAGCGCGCCAGACGACCGCTTCCTGGCACGTTGGAAGGAGCTCGGACCATATCTGAGTCGCGCCCTGCTCGACGGAGGAAGAGTAGTCGTGCATTGCAAGGGAGGGTTGGGTCGTGCAGGACTAGTTGCCTCGCTGCTTCTATTGAGCACTAAGACGAACAGTGATGCTGAAAGCGCGATCCTCGCGGTACGAAGGGTTCGTCCCGGAGCTGTAGAGACACTCGAGCAAGAATGCTTCATCCACAAGTGGGCTGAAGAGCACAGAGTATAGCCGGCGCGAAATGGCTCGGACTCCGCCATTGACTCTCTGACTGATCGAAAGACGTCCTTTCGAGATTATCGGATAGGAAAGAACCGGCGGAGGACCATCGCCGATTGATGAGCCTTGCCAGACCACCCCGTAGCACTTTCGGGCGGCGAGTGTATTTGGTCCTCCTCAGATCCCGGAGCTCGATCAAGGAATTCTTGATTCCGCATGCGTACCAGCAGGGTCACGGTGCAGAACGAATCTCGACATCCGCCAAACAGCGACATCAGAATAAGGAGAAACGCCCATGAGTCTCCGAGAAAGGAAGCTTCTGGTACTAGACCTTGATGAAACGCTCGTCTTCTCAACTGAGCGCCCCTTGGATCGTCCAGCGGATCTGAGTGTCGTCGGGTATCACGTCTACAAGCGGCCCCATCTCGACACATTTCTGGACTTCGCCTTCTCAAGGTTTAGGGTCGGCGTTTGGACATCGTCTGGACGTCTCTACGCTGAGCCTCTTGTCGCACAGTTGATGCCAAAGCGTCCCCTAGAATTTGTATGGTCATCCGAGAGGTGCAGCTTAGTTAGGGATTGGGAGGAAGGCGGCTACTCAACACAGAAGCGGATAGCGAAGCTGAAGAAGCATGGGTTCACACTGGACCAGATCATCGGAATAGATGACACCGCTAGCAAGTACGCTCGGAACTATGGGAATTTAGTTCTGGTGACGGCCTCCCAAATCTTGAGCCGATCTAAGGTAGAAAAATCGGCGTATTTGGGGCTGTCCGAAATGCCTCGGCGAACTGCGCTGGCGCGGCATTTCCCAGAGACGAATG